>CATVQN010000081.1 GCA_958346135.1 uncultured Eubacteriales bacterium
GTTTGCAAGGAAATGGCTGCCTCTTTCCGCTTTTCGGAAAGCGAAAACGCAAGCCGTTCTAAGACTGCATTCTCTTTTGCAAGCTCTGCCTTCAATGCCTCCTGTTGTGCTTCGCTGTTTTCAATAGCTGATAATTCCTCCCGGGCATTTTGCAAATAAGAAAGTATATTTTCAACAGAACCTCCGTATTTTCGCTTTAAGCCGGAAATCTGTGCAAGGCGGTCGCCGATCGTCTCAAGCTCTCCCGGTTGAAAATCGATACGATCCATATAGGATTTCAGTTCATGGGTCACATCTTCTAAATCTGCCAGTGCACCATGAAGTGTCTGGTAAAATCCATCCAATTTCGTATCCAGCTGATGGATATGCTCCAAACGGGATACCGCATCGGAAATCCGGTCATAGGCTGACATTTCTTCATCGCCGTAGAGGGACTCATAGGCACCGCTGCCGTTTTCCATGATCTGTTCAAAATGCGACAAATACTCTTGGCGCTCCAAAAGTTCCTCTTCCTCGCCCGCTTTCAGTCCTGCATCGGAGATCTCCTGAATCTGATAGGACAATAAATCCATGCGATGTGCCTTTTCTGCCTCATCCGTCATCAGCCCCGCCAGTTTCTTTGTCAGTGCCTGTACCTTGTCGTACTGACTCTTATATTTCTCCAGTATTTCCGGGTAATTTCCATAGACATCCACAAAATGCAAATGGGTCTTTGGGGATAAAATACTCTGATTATCATTCTGACCATGGATGGTTATCAGATAAGCGGCCGCCTCCTTTAACAGGCTAAGCGGTACCATCCTGCCGTTTATGCGGCATTTACTCTTTCCGTCACTGCTGATCTGCCGGCTGATATAGAGCATTCCCTCCTCAGTATCTATACCAAGCGAAGAGAGTTTTTCGGTCACGGCATCATCCGGCTCAAATACCAAATCCACGGATGCCATGTCGGTCCCGGTTCGTATCAATTCTTTGGTGGTGCGTTCGCCAAGCGCCATATTGATGGAGTCAATCAATATGGATTTTCCGGCACCGGTTTCACCGGTCAGAACATGAAAACCATCACCAAATGCAATGGTCACCTCTTCAATGACCGCAATGTTTTTTATATGGAGTTCTCTTAGCATTCTGCTCCTCCTCCGTATTTTTCTTAGTCGGACAGTTTTTCCCGCAATACATCAAAAAAGTTCTTTTTATTCGCAATCAGAAGCTGGGTAAAATATTGGGATCGGGTTACCCGAATCTGTTCGTCCTGATTTAACACATGCCGGCGTTTTCCGTCTACCATCACCAAAACCGAGGAACGATACGGCGGACAGGAAATCACCTCTACCGTATCCTCGCCGGGAACAACCGTGGTTCTTGCCTTAAGTGTATGGGGACAGATCGGGGTCAGCATTATGGCATTCATTTCCGGATGCATAATAGCGCCGCCTGCCGACAGTGAATACGCCGTAGACCCCACCGCCGTAGCCAAAATCAAACCATCTGCACAGTAGGTTCCGATACAGGTACCGTTGATCGAAGCAGAAACGGTAACCATTCTGGAATATCCGTCACCGGAAACCACCACGTCATTCAAAGCCAAATACCGCTCCTGTTCCACTCCATTTTTCATAACTGCACAATCCAGCATCATACAGCGGCGCAGGGAATAGTCATCTTTTAGAATATGCTCAAAAATCTGATATTCGCCCTTCTCTGTCTGTGCTAAAAATCCCAGATTTCCCAGATTGATTCCCAGAATCGGAACCCCGATTTTTGCCGCCGTGGGAGCAATGTTCAAAATTGTGCCGTCGCCCCCCAGGACAATCGCAGCATCAACTTTTTTCAGAATTTCCGGAAGTGTTCCAAAGCAGACTTTTTCTAGCTCAGTCCTGCGCAGAGAATCCTCCATATATACCGTACAGCCTCTTTCAAGCAGCAACGCTGTAATTTTCGTTGTCTCTTCCAAATCCGGATCCCGTAGGGTGTTGGGAAGTACAGCAAAATGCTTCATATCATCACCTATCCAAAACATGGGACTGTTCCACCAAAGCCTTCACATCAAAGTCCCGGCTTTCCCCCTGCTTTTTGACATACATTAAATATTCAATATTGCCCTCCGGTCCACGAACCGGGGAATAATCCAGGCCCAGAACCGAAAATCCGATTTCCCGGGTAAATTCCAGAACATTTTCGATCACCTCAATGTGTACCGCCGGATCACGAACAACACCTTTTTTCCCGACCTTATTGCGGCCGGCCTCAAACTGAGGCTTAATTAGACAGACACCGCTGCCGTAATCTTTCAGCAGAGAAAACGCAACGGGCAAAACCAATTTTAAGGAAATAAACGATACATCCACCGAAAAAAAATCAATGGCATCCGGTATCTGTTCTTTGGTTACATAACGGATGTTGGTTCGTTCTAAATTTACAACTCGCTCATCCTGCCTAAGCTTCCATGCCAGTTGTCCATAGCCAACATCCACTGCATAGACCCGACGTGCGCCGTTTTGCAGCATACAATCGGTAAAGCCGCCGGTAGATGCTCCAATGTCCATACAAACGCTGTCCCGGAGAGATACCGGAAAAACCTTCATAGCCTTATCCAGCTTCAAACCGCCACGACTTACATATTGCAAAGACTTGCTCCGTATTTCAATCTTTTCTTCACCGGTCACCAGTTCTCCTGCCTTGGAGGCCTTTTGCTGATTGACATAGACCTCGCCCGCCATAATCATGGACTGCGCCATAGAACGGCTTTTTACCAATCCCTGCTCAGTCAAATACTGATCTAAACGCTGTTTTGCCATATTTTCTCCTTTATTCTTGACTTTCCAGCTGCCTGATAATCCTTTCGGCAATCTTTGCCGGGGACAAGCCATATCTCTCTTTTAGCTGAGAAACAGTTCCCTGCACAATCGGTTCGTCCGGATATGCAAGACATAGCACTTTACAGGGAAGTATTGCCGCAGTCTGTTCTCCAAACCCACCGGTAATCACATTGTCCTCCAGTACGACAACCAGCTTTTTCCCAACGCTATATTGCTCCAGCACCGCACGATCCATGGGTTTTATGACCCTTACATCCAAAACGGCAGCTTGGATATTGTTTTCTGCCAGCAGCTTCGCTGCAGCAAGTGCGTCAAAGACGGTGGTGCCCACCGCCGCAATCAAAACATCTTCTCCCTCCCGGCGCAGACAGCTCACCGTGACCTTTGGCGGATTCATGGTCCAGACCGCGCGCTTCACCTCACCTCTCGGATAGCGAATGGCCACAGGACCAGTACACTCTTCAAAGGCATACGTCATCATCTCTTTGAGATCCCTGTCATTGGAAGGCGACAAAATCGTAAATCCCGGAAGATGTGACAAATAGGAAATATCAAAAACGCCCTGATGGGTTTCGCCGTCCGCTCCAACCGGACCGCAGCGGTCAAGACAAAAAACCGTATGCAGATTTTGCAGAGCGATGTCATGGAGCAATTGGTCATAGCCCCGTTGCAGAAACGTGGAATAAACCGCAAAACAAGGAATCATCCCGGACTTTGCCAGACCGGCGGCAAAGGTCACCGCATGCTGTTCGGCAATTCCCACATTGAAATATCGGTTCGGAAATCGTTCCTTAAACCGAGTCAGTCCTGTCCCGGTGGGCATCGCAGCCGTAATTGCCAAAATCCGAAGGTTTTTCTCTGCAAGTTTGCAAAGATGATTTCCAAACTCTGTCGACCAGTCCGGGGTCTCGCTGGATTTCAGCGGCTGACCGGTCTGGGAGTCAAAGCGGGGAACTCCATGAAAAAATTCCGGATTTTTTTCTGCCGGAAGATAGCCTTTTCCCTTTTTGGTACGAATATGCACAAAAACAGGCTCCTTCATAGCTTTGGCCTGCTGTAGTATCACTTTTAATTCTTCTATATTGTGCCCGTCCGCCGGGCCGAGGTAACGAAACCCAAGGTCTTCAAACAAGACATTTTGTACCACCAACGGCTTTAGGAGGGTTTTTAATTTATGAATCTGTCGGCGAAGCGGCGATCCAATCAAAGGAATTTTATCCAAAACGGATTTTACATTGGTTTTAAACTCAAAATAACGTCTTGTATTACGAATCCTTCGCAGATTTTTGGAAAGGCCGCCTACATTTCTGGAAATAGACATCCCGTTATCATTTAAAATCACAATCAGCGGGATTTTCATGGAGCCTGCGTGATTCATAGCCTCAAATGCCATTCCTCCCGTCAGCGAACCGTCACCGATCACTGCGACCGCAACCCGTTCTTCACCTTTTAGCTTTGCCGCGGCGGCAAAGCCGGCAGCAGCCGAAATCGAGGTCGAGCTGTGCCCGGTATTAAAGGCATCGGCCGTATCCTCCTCCGTCTTAGGAAAACCGCTCAGGCCGTTCATCTGCCGAAGGGTCGTGAACTGTTCCCGGCGGCCGGTTAGAATTTTATGGGTATAGACTTGATGTCCCACATCCCAAATGATACGGTCGTACTCTACATCAAACACCTGATGCAATGCCAAAGTAAGCTCTACAACGCCAAGATTGGCGGCCAAATGACCGCCCGTCTCGGAGATGTGTTCAATTAGGAAATGTCGGATTTCATTCGCAAGCACTTTCAGCTGTACATCGGATAAATGTTTTAAATCGGCGGAGGCACTGATCTTCTCTAAAATCATAAGCCACCCTTTCCTCTCGTTGATTATTGTTCAGTTTCTGATTCACCGGAGGAATCTTCGGTTTCCTGCGGCTGATTCTGATTGGGGTCTACATATTTTCTGTAATCAGTATAAGGACTCAGCTCCTCCTCAACCACATCATGGGCGTCTGATTCCTTCCTCGTATCCTGGAAGGTATCGGACTTCACCTTTTCGTCGGCATTGAGCAGCATATATTTCTTCATCTTCGGATAGGCGTTAAAATTCACCAAGAATGCCGAAAAACTCAGCAGTACCACAACCTCCAAAGCCAAAATAAGCAGAAGGATCAGCATGAAATAACTGCCGCCAAACTGAATTGCCGCAAAGACAGACCCGACATGAATGAGCAGCAAAAGTACAAGCACAAGCAGATTAGAAGGCAATTTTCCAAGGGCAAACAAAAGAGCGTTGCGATACAAGTCTTTCAAGGAAAGCTGGAAGGTTACCATCATTGGATAGATATAAAAATGCATCATGGTATAAACAACAGCGATAATAACAATCACATAACGCATGGCACCGATCCATCCCGGCATTTGCCGATAGAAGCTAAAGGCAACATAAAGCAGTACAAAAGCCACAATATCAACGAGGAACACAACAAGGGACTGTTTAAAATTACTCTTTAGAGAATCCTTAAAATCGCTCCAGAGCCATGCATGCTCCTCGCGGGCAAAGTTGCGCAAAACATAGGTAATTCCCGCCGTAGCCGGACCCATTCCCCACAAAACTACAAAAAGATAGGTCAGCACAAAACGTATAAATAAATCAAAGGTTACCACAATCTGGTTAAACTGCTGGGTAACAAGGCCGGAATCACCCACGCTCTCAGCCATCTGCTCTGCCATAGACTGTATCATGCTCTGCATGGAAGGAATAGACAATAGGCTGCCGGAAATAATTCCTGCTAGTATGAAGACCAGGATAAAGGTAGGCAGCAGCACCAGGGCATAAATCAGATTTAGCCGGACAAAATGGGTAAATTTTCGGAAGAAAATATCAAAAAATCGAAAAAAACTCCGCTTTTGTGGGGCATTGAGATCAACCCCCTTACCGGGTTTGTCAAAGGAACGTGAAAAAATTCCCATAGCAATTCTCCTATTCTGCCAATATACAACATAAAGTTACCATATTTTCACATCTGTGCTGTACATTGTTTCAAATTGTAATATAGTTTTTGATATTCTCAAACAGCTTTTCACCGATTCCTTTGACTTCTAAAAGCTGTTCTAAGGCAGTAAAT
>CATVQN010000082.1 GCA_958346135.1 uncultured Eubacteriales bacterium
GTATTTGCAACACATATTTTGTCGTTTTTCAACAAAAAATACAGTGTTGTTTTTTGGCAACACTGTATTTTTCTTCTATTCGTGATTTTGCTTTTGATAGGCCTTAGGGGTGGTATGCATCAGCTTTTTAAATATCGACTGAAAGGATTTTAAATCCGTATATCCCACCATTTCGGCAATTTCGCTGACTCTCTTATTGGTATTCAGCAAAAGGCGGCAGCTGTTTTCCACCCTTTTTTTTTGAAGATACTGCGAAAAGCTCATCCCTGTTTCCTCCCGGAACAGCCGGCTGAGGTAAGGAAGGCTGTAATTTAACTTCCTGCTGATTTTCGTCAGGGTCAAAGGCTCCATATAGTTTTGACTAATCTGCTCCAGAATTGCCCGGACGCAGGAATGCTGCGCCGCAGCAGCACCCTCCGGCGTAATTTTCCGAAGACTTCCTACAATAATTTCAATCAACTCACAACGTATAATTTCCGCATATCCCGGCATCCGGCAATTATACTCCCGTTCCATTGCCCGAATTTTTTCCAGCACCGACCCATCCTCATCATAAAACATGGTATTTTGCGGATAATGAACCGGCGCATTGCGAAAGTGAATGAGATAGTGCTCCAAAAGCTGCTGAAAGCTTTCACAGGATGCCAAAACTCCGTCTATAAACCCCGGCTGAAACAGAATATTATAAAGCACAATCTCCTGACCGTTTGGCAAATCATACTGATGCTGGCATTCATAATCAATAATAAAATAATTGCCGGGTCCTACCTGCATTGTCGTACCGCCCACTGTATGCAGTGCGCTGCCCTCTATAATATAAGCCATCTCTAAAAAATCATGGGTGTGCGCCTCAATGCTGCCGTGCCGGTAAACCCGGATACTGAGTTTGGCATCATCCCCCAGTGCCAAACGATCAAAATGTTCTTTCATCCAACCTCGCCCCTTTTTTTCAGTGTAAAATATTCCGACGGAAAAGTCAAGATAAAAACACCCCTTATTTTTTGAAATATTACGGGTAGAGTGTCTAATTTCATCCGTCTATAATAAAGCTATACAATAAAAATCAAAGGAGGAGATTCTATGCTATACAAGAAAAATCAGACCGAGAAACTAGACAAAACACTGTTCCAAAATCCGTCCAGCGAATATCGCGGCACCCCTTTCTGGTCCTGGAACTGCGACCTGAACAAAGAACAGCTAAACCGACAGATTGACATTCTCAAGGAGATGGGCTTCGGCGGCTTTCATATGCATTCCCGTACAGGAATGGCAGTGGAATACCTGTCCGACGAGTTTATGGGGCTTATTGAAAATTGCGTGGACAAAGCGGAAAAAGAGGAAATGCTGGCTTGGCTCTATGACGAGGACCGCTGGCCCTCCGGCTCCGCAGGCGGTCTTATTACCAAAAATGTTGCGTACCGCCAAAGAGGTCTCTTATTCACCGTGACACCGTATCCGGACGCCGTAGATATGGAAACGGCTGCCAAAACCGGAGAATACGGTTTTCTGGCCTGCTATGACGTTGTGTTAGATGACAACGGCACTTTAGCCGAATACCGAAAAATAGACCCGGAAGAAACACCCCGGGGCGTAAAATGGTATGCCTATATGATCACCGCTGAAGATGACAGCTGGTACAATAACCAGGCGTATCTGGATACCCTCAGCCATGATGCCGTACAGAAGTTTATTCAGGTGACCCATGAACGGTATCTGGAAACCGTAGGTGACCGATTCAATCAAAGCGTCCCCGCCATTTTTACCGACGAACCTCAGTTCATGCAAAAACAGACCCTGAAATTTCCGGAGGATCAGACCGATGTAAAGCTGCCCTGGACTCCGACTCTACCGGAATCCTTCCGGGCAGCCTACGGCTCTGACATACTGGACGGCCTGCCGGAGCTGATCTGGGATTTGCCAAACGGACAGACTTCTCTTTTCCGGTACCGCTATCATGACCATGTAACGGAGCTGTTTGTCCAAAACTTCGCCGCCCAGTGCGGTGCATGGTGTGATGCACACAATATTGCTTTGACGGGACACTTGATGCAGGAACCATCACTGGAAACGCAAACGGGTATGATCGGAGAAGCCATGCGTTCCTATCCGCATTTTCAGATTCCGGGTATTGATATGCTCTGTGACCACACCGAGTTCACCACCGCAAAACAGGCTCAGTCGGTGGTGCACCAGAGCGGCCGCGAGGCCATGCTGTCTGAGCTTTACGGCGTGACCAACTGGGACTTTGACTTCCGCGGTCATAAATTCCAAGGAGACTGGCAGGCAGCCCTGGGCGTTACCGTCCGGGTTCCGCACCTTTCCTGGGTTTCTATGGGCGGCGAGGCAAAGCGGGACTACCCGGCCTCTATCAGCTATCAATCCCCCTGGTATCGTGAATACTCCTATGTAGAAAATCACTTTGCCCGGGTCAACACTGCCATGACAAGAGGAAAAGCCGTTGTCCGCATCGGCGTCATTCATCCCATTGAAAGCTATTGGCTCCACTGGGGACCGGCCTTCACCACGGCAGCGGTCCGCAGTCAGATCAACGAACGATTCTTAAACCTTACCGATTGGCTGCTGACCGGTTGTATCGACTTTGACTTTATCAGCGAATCCCTGCTGCCCACTCAATGTCCAAAGGGCTCCGCACCCTTAAGCGTAGGCGAGATGTCCTACGATACCATTCTGGTTCCGGCCTGTGAGACCCTTCGCCGCTCTACCGTAGAACGCCTGAAAAAATTCCGGGAAGCCGGCGGAAATCTGATCTTCCTGGGGGATGCTCCCACGCTGGTGGATGCAGTTCCCTCTGAAGACGCCAAGGCGCTCTGGGAGCAGTCCCGCCACACCGCCTTTGACCGAAATGCCGTTTTGAGCGCATTGCAGGACGTACGGGTGCTGGAGATTCACAACAGTACCGGCGAACGGGCAAGCAATCTGCTCTATCAAATGCGTCAGGATACCGATTGTCGCTGGCTGTTTTTGGCCCATGCGGCAAAAGCCAAGGATAAAGATATTTCCGCAGAGCTGCCTCAGCATATCCGCATCCGGATTTGCGGCGCCTACTGCCCTGTACTCTATGACACCATCAGCGGCGAAATACGCCTCATGCCCTATCGCATTGAAAAGGGAGATACCGTCATTGAAACCACCATTTATGACAATGACAGTCTTTTGATTCAGCTGACCGAGACCGCAGGAACCGGTCTGGCAGCAAAGGAGGAGAAAAAGGAGAAAATCTTTGAGACTGCACTTTTGGGCAAGGTTCCCTATACGCGGGCAGAGCCCAACGTTCTCCTTCTGGATATGGCC
Source organism: uncultured Eubacteriales bacterium (assembly GCA_958346135.1). Taxonomy (GTDB): domain Bacteria; phylum Bacillota; class Clostridia; order Monoglobales; family Monoglobaceae; genus Ructibacterium. The sequence continues at coordinate 3,313 of CATVQN010000082.1, forward strand.
ATGTATGCCTTAGACGACGGAGATTTTCAGCCGGAAGAGGAAATTCTCCGACTGGACAATCTGTGCCGCACCAGGCTTGGCTGGCCGCTGCGCGGCGGAGCTGTTGCACAGCCTTGGGTCATTGAGGAAGAACCCATTTCTCACTCTCTGACTTTGCGTTTTCGCATCAACAGCGATATGGAGATTTCCGGAACGATGCTTGCCATTGAGGATGCCGAAAATGTTAAAATTCTCTTAAACGGCCAAGAAGTTCCCTCTGCGGTCTGCGGCTACTATGTGGATGAATCCATTAAAACTGTACCGCTGCCTGCTTTGAAAGCCGGAGAGAATATTCTCCAGGTAACTCTTCCGTTTGGCAAACGAACCGATACCGAGTGGTGCTATATCCTGGGTGAATTTAACGTGGCGGTAGAGGGAACGGAAAAACGACTGATTCCGTCCACAACTGAAATTGGATTTTCTGATATTTCCCGTCAGGGTCTGGCCTTTTACGGCGGCAATCTGACCTATCAAAGTCAAATAGAAACCCCTGCCGGAGATATGAAGATTCATGTAAACTTCTATCGCGGCGCCCTAATTCGTGTAGCGGTAGACGGTGTGGATCAAGGCGTTATCGCCTATGCACCCTATGACCTCACCGTAAAAGACGTCTCAGCCGGCCGGCACGAAATTACCTTTACTCTGTTCGGAAACCGCTATAATACCTTCGCCGCTCTGCATGACAGCGAAAGCCACTTCTGGGTAGGACCGGATCTTTGGCGGACAACCGGCGATCGCTGGTGCTACAGCTACCGCCTCCGTGAAACCGGAATCCTCTCCGGTCCCATGATCTCGATCTACAAATAACTATCTATCGGCAAAAGCAACGTCTTTCATACCGAATGATAAGTCGAGCGCCGGGATAACCTCCCGGCGCTCCTTTCTTTAAAGCGCTATGCAAAGACGGGCTTCGCTAAAGAGCCATCTGCATCGACCATTCGCCTCTTTCATTCTTTCTTTGTCTTCTTTTTTCATCAATACTTTTTGTTATAAAATATATTTGCCCCAGCATAGATAAGCACCTGAAAGCATACAAGGAGAGAAAATAGCACAGCATGCTCCTCCTGCTCTGCAAAGCTAAGCACAATTACGGCTAAAAATTCGGTATATACCGATGCCCAAAAGGCAAAGGTATAGCTTTTTCTGGCCACAAAGATATTTCGCTCATCCCGATAGGCATTCTCCATCAATTTAAGTTTTTCCGGATTGCGAAGCATACTAATCAGTCTTATGGTATTGACAATACCGACAGCCAGCATGGCCGCACCAATGGAAATCAAAGTTTCAGTCCCCTTTACACATCCGGCCGCAAGTGCACAAGCACCGCATAACATGGTAATCACCTTGCTCAATATCATACGGTTTTTAAACTTCATAAATTCTCCTCCTCAAAAATAAAAACTTCTTCGATCCGCCTGCCGAACAGAACTGCTATTTTATAAGCAAGGAGAATAGACGGATTATACCTTCCGTTCTCCAAGGAAATAATGGTCTGCCGAGACACGCCCAGCCGATCTGCTATATCCTTTTGGGTCAGTCCCGTTTGCCGGCGAAGGTCTGCAATGTGATTTCGAATCAGAAACACCTCCGTAAAAAGCTCTTTGGTATACGCAAAACGCCAAAAGTAAAGTTAACTTTACCTTAATATAGCACATTCCATGTAAAATGTCAAGTATATTTTACATGGAATGCGCTATATCTTCACTTTCTGTCTTATTTTATCTCGTTTCTGTATGAATCGTCTCGTTCATACTCCCCATGCGGTAGCCGGTCAGATCCAAAGCCGTATAGGAAAAACCAAGGCTTTGAAACTTCTCTGCAACTTCCCCGCGAATCACCATCAGTTTTTCAAAGTCCTCCGGCAAAAGCTCAATCCTCGCCATATCCCCGTGAGCACGGACACGAAACTGCCGAAATCCCTTCTCAAACAGCATCTGCTCAGCTTTATCCACCCGCCGAAGACCTGCCCCGGTGATGGGTTCCTCATAGACAAAGCGGGAAGCCAGACAAGCAAAGGACGGTTTATCCCAGGTGGAAAGTCCCATCGCTTTAGACAGCATCCGAATTTCCTGCTTGGTAAGTCCCACCTCCTGCAGCGGGCTACGGATTCCCAACTCCCGCACCGCCCGCATTCCCGGACGGAAGTCATTATTGTCATCAAGATTGGAGCCCTCTGCCACCCAAGCTATTTGCTGTATATCCGCAATGCTTTTGATCCTTGCAAAAATCTCTTTTTTGCAGAGATAACAGCGGTTTGGCGGATTTGGGGCAAACCCGTCAATCTCCAGAGGATTCACGTTGCAAATCACCTGCCGGATTCCTTGGCTTTGGCAAAACGCCTCTGCCTCTGCCACCTCACGCCGGGGCATCAAACAGGAGCGTACCGTAACCGCCACTGCCTTGTCTCCCAGTGCCTCCTGCGCTGCTTTTAATAAGAAGGTGGAATCCACACCGCCGGAAAAAGCCACCGCAACACTGCCCAGGGATTTTAAGCCGGCTTTTAATCCTTCATATTTTTGCGAAAAATCCATCTCACTGCTCCTTTTCCGCCATCGCCCGAATCTCTCGCAG
>CATVQN010000083.1 GCA_958346135.1 uncultured Eubacteriales bacterium
CTCATATTCTACCCGAACAACCTCATTGCCGTCCTCATCATAAGTAATAAGAAATTTTGGCAGATTACTCGACTTTTCAATCTCCAGATTATGACTAAAACGATACTTACTGTCACCTAGCCGTGGTGCTGAGAGCAGAATCCTTCCCTCCTGATTCACCGTCAGCTCCGGAAGCTCCTCGCAGTCAAAATAATCCGTCAGGAAATCCTGTAAAAACAGATAATCCTTCTCCTCCTGAAAGAAGCCCTGTTCCATCTGTATCGCTAAATCCCCGGCGCTTCGCATCCAGATATTGCTGCCACGGATAACGCAAACCGTGCCCTGCATTCTCTCAGGCGCCAGTACCTCAATCCGGTATTGATCCGGTGCACGAAAGCTTTGGGACATCTGGTAAATTTGCTGTCCTTTATTCCCGGTCACCGTTACCTTGACCCGCGCCGTGTAACTCTGTAAATTTCGATATCGCCTATTCACTCTCTGGTTCACATCGCCTCCGCAGGCGATAAGACTCATCATTAGTATCACGGTTAAAATAACCGAAATACCTTTTTTCACAAAATCCCTCCGTTATGGATTTTGGAGCATCTGAACCGCACGGGGCAAAAGCTTTGCGACATCACCGGCAATCATGCCAAATTCTCCCAGTTTTCCGGAGGCCAAATCTCCGGCAAGGCCATGGAGAAAAGCCCCCAGCACCGCCGCCTGATAACCTTCCATCCCCTGTCCCAGCAGAGAGGTAATGACTCCGGACAAAACATCGCCCATACCGCCGGTGGCCATCCCGCTGTTCCCGGTAGGATTGTGATGAATCTCCCCTCTGGGAGAAGCGATCACCGTATCCTTTCCCTTGAGCAGCAATGTCACATTCCAGCGTTTTGCAAATTCAACTGCCGTCTGTTCTCGCGCTCCTTCGATTTCCGAAACAGTACGACCGCAAAGTCTGGCCATCTCTCCCGGATGCGGCGTAAGCACCACCTGCCCATGCTTTGCGCCTAATATATCTATATGCTCTGCCAACGCATTTAGACCATCTGCATCTAATAGCATCGGCTTGCCTGTTTGCAGCATTTCCCGAATCGTCTGCCAGAGTCCCGGCGCTCGCCCCAATCCGGGTCCGATTCCGCAAGCGTCACAACCTTGCAGCCGCACAAGAATGTTTTCTTTCGCCTCCGGCGCAATCATTCCGTCCCGGGACGGAAGCGCCAGCGTCATTGCCTCGGTGAGTTTTGCCGCAAGTATCGGCTGTTCTGTATCGGCCGTTCCCACCGTCACCAATCCACTGCCACAGCGCAGTGCGGCCTCGGCGCAGAGTGCGGCCGCTCCGGTCATGCCCTTGGAACCGGCCAGAATCAGTACACTGCCGCAATCACCCTTATGCATCGTATCCCATCGCTTAGGAAGCAACGCCCGATAGGCCTTGATCTGGTCGGCGCAGACACCACCTAAAATATTTTCCTCACCGCAGACTACCGCCACCGCCACGGTTTTAGAATGGGAGATACTTAAATCCACTGCTGCGGGATGACCCAAAAACCAAATACAGGGTTTTCCCAAATCATCATGTAGCACCTCTATGTCCTTCCATGCAAAACCACGCATACCGGTTCCCATGTACTTTGAAAAGGCCTCCTTGGCCGCGAAAAACCCGGCAATACTCTCACAGCGGTTTTTCTTACTTTCAAAATAAGCGCTCTCTTGTCTGGTAAATACCCTTTTGACAAAGGTATCCAAATCCTCCATCTCAGAAAAGCGGCTGATTTCTATGGCATCAATTCCGGTTCTAATCATTTAAAAACACCTTCTGCGGATTATAACGGCGAATGCCGTCTCTGATCTTCTCGTTGGGATTAAAAAGCAACATCTTTCTGCTGCCGTCCTCATCCACATAGAGCAAAAAGCAAAGATCCTCTGCATCAATGTGTGTACAGGCATAAATCTTTTTAATATCTCGATTTTCCAAATTGGTTTGAAAGGCACGATTCCTTCTGGTTGCCATCATCTCAATCTTTCGGGTATTGATGCTTATCATCCGTTTCCGGCTCCGAACGTTAATAATTTTATCCACATCCAAAGAGCCGTTTGTAAAGCAGTATTCATACTCTAAATTCGTCGCCGTAATCAACAGATACATCAAATAAATCAATCCACAGCAAACCGCAAAAACCACAAATCCCACTCCGGGAAACGCCATTCCCGCCACCATGGCGAAAAGGATAACCAGTACTCCTACAAGACAGGCCGCAATCCGCAGATAATCCTTGGCAGTCCGCCGTTTTTTCACTAACTGTTCTGTAAAAATATCCATGCTCTACCTCCACAAACCTACATACTCTCTCAATATATCCTTATCATAGCACAAAATATAGCAAAGTGTCTACTATTTTTTAAAAATTTCTTATATATTTCTGCAATATTTACGCCGTCCTTTTCTCTCCGGTGCTTTTACACACGAGCTCCTATTGCCAACCTCTAACTAAAATACGAAACGGCATGACGCAGTGCCATGCCGTTTCAACTCAATATGCTTTTGTCTCATTCGGGGCACTCACAGCCCCAGTTCAATAAAAATCAATCTAATTCTTAGTAGATAATTCTCCGTCCGCCGGCAAAACGGCTGCCGTAATAGGAACCGTCAATACTGGTGAACCGAACAACATCTCCGGTATGAGGTGCATGAATCATCATGCCATCGCCTACATACATTCCGATATGGCTCACATAGCCGCTGCCGGGGCTGCTGTAGAAACCGACCAAATCACCGGGAACCAATTCTTCTCTGGAAACCGGAATACCGTTTTTCATCTGGTCTGCAGCAACACGGTTAATGCTGTAACCCAGCTGTGCATACACATACTGCATCAAACCGCTACAGTCAAAACCTTTGGGAGAAGTCCCGCCGTATACATACGGTACACCCAAAAACTGTTTTGCTACCTCAACGGCACTCTGGCCGGCGGAATAATTAAATTCCGGAATGGCACCCTCATAAACAGAAACGTAATCAGCAGAAACAAATCCCATCAATCCGTCACCGTTATATGCTACATTAACCCAGCCGGGCTCAACCCAGTTGACCTTTATGTAGCTTCCCATAGGCAGGGTGGCCAAAATCTCCGCATCCGTAGATGCATAGGATCTTACGTTCAAGGTGCTGGCAGTTACAACACAGTAGTACTGGCCGAAATCAACCGGTTCTTCTGTGGCAGATGCCGGTGCTATCATAAAAGCAGATACTGTCATCCATACACAAAGTGCCAAAACGACTTTTCTGATACTCTTTTTCTTAAAACTCAAAATAGAAACCTCCAATTGTAAGTTATGCTTATTTTTCCTATCTTCACTTCCTTCCAGCATATATTTTTATCCATAAAATTCAGGTGTCCGTTTCGGAAAATTTTCGATTCCGTTTAGGAACACGTTAGCTATTATATCTCTTTTTCCCGGAAAAGTCAACCAAACAAGCCCAAAAACGTCCAAAATAAAGAGTATTTCCAATTATAAACAAAGTATAAACCCACATTTTTTGGGCGTTTGCAAAAATTATGAACAATTTGTTAACAATTTTATGTCTGCTGAAAAATTCTCTGATTTGGTGTGAAAATTGCACAAAAAAGCAGCCTGTTCCAAGGCATTAAAAACAAATTGTGCTAATTTATCATATCGGAATTATATTTTTGGAAAAATCATTTGCTATTTTTATGTTTCTATGCTATAATACTCTAAATGATTGTGTTTTGACGCATTCCATCTATGACCGCTAAAGGGCAAGGAGGGCAATGTAAAAATGCTGAAAAGTATGACAGGGTTTGGACGCTGTGAAGAATTGACCGACGGTTATTCCATTCAGGTTCAGATTAAGTCTGTAAACCATCGTTACAGCGATTTTACAGTTAAGACACCCAGGCTTTACACATTTTTGGAGGATCCCCTCCGTACTCTTGCCATGCAGAGCATTGCAAGAGGCAAGGTAGAGATCTTACTTACAATAGAAAAAAAGGAATCCGATGACACGGTAATTTCCTTAGATCGTCCGATTGCAGAAGGGTATTTAGCGGCTCTTCGAAGCCTATGCGATGACGGTCTTACGGATGATCTCACCTTATCTTCCATGGTCGGATTTCATGATATATTCCGGACAGAATACAAAGAGATTGACGAGGCACACTTGCTTTCCTTGGTAAACGGCGTATTTCAAAAAGCTCTGGCAGAGTTTATGGAAATGCGCCGGTCAGAAGGTGCAAGACTGGAAGCAAGTTTGAGAGAGCACCTTACGGCGCTGCTTCGAGAAATTGCAGCCATTGAGGATAGATCCCCTGCGTGTGTTGAGGCCTATCGCACTCGGCTGCGCAGTAAATTGGAAGAGGTTTTGTCCGGTACCAACATTGACGAAAGCCGAATTTTAACAGAGGCTGCCGTCTTTGCGGATAAAATTGCCGTCGATGAAGAAATTGTTCGGCTGCGCAGTCATGTAAAATCCTTTGAAGCCGCTATGGATACCGACCAGCCCATCGGGAAAAAGCTGGACTTCATTGTACAGGAAATGAATCGGGAGGCCAACACCATCGGTTCAAAATGCAATGACTTGACTGTGGCTTCTCATGTGGTCGAGGTAAAATCCCTGATTGAAAAAATCCGGGAACAGATCCAAAATATTGAATAGCTTCTTATCTTTCGATAAATCTATAATAAATTTTTTAGATTGAGGTGCCGTTATGAAACTAATCAATGTAGGTTTTGGCAATATTGTTTCCGGGGATCGCGTCATTGCCATTGTCAGTCCGGATTCCGCACCCATTAAACGGATTGTACAGGAGTCAAAGGAAAAGGGACTGCTGATTGACGCCACCTGCGGACGCAGAACCCGGGCGGTCATTATTACCGACAGCGACCATGTCATTCTTTCCGCAATTCAGACGGAAACGATTGCCGGGCGTGCAGAACCCAAGGATGATGAAACCAGAGAGGAACTGACAGACGATGAAGAATAAAGGAAATTTAATTGTAATCTCCGGTCCGTCCGGCGTTGGTAAGGGTACGGTCTGCAAACAGCTATTGCAGGAATGCGATCATCTCTCGCTTTCCGTTTCTGCCACAACCCGAAGTCCCAGAGCCGAAGACACCGACGGAGTCACCTACTTTTTTAAGACCCGTGAGGAATTTGAAACCATGATCAAAAACGGTGACTTTCTGGAATGGGCCATGTACAATAATAACTATTACGGCACACCGCTGATTCCGGTACAGGAAAAACTGGATGCAGGCCAGGACGTGCTTTTGGAGATTGATGTCCAGGGTGCGTTAAATGTAAAAAGTAACTATCCGGATGGTGTTTATATCTTCCTTGCGCCGCCAAGCCTGGAAACGCTCCATCAGCGGCTTATCGGTCGGGGGACGGAAAATCCCGAGGAAATCAACCGCCGGATAGCTGCTGCAGACCTGGAGCTTTCTAAGCAGAGTGAATACGATTATATTGTGGTGAACGACGTACTGGCAGACGCCGTTCGGGACGTTAAAGAAATTATTGATACGAGGAGTGTTGCATTATGATGATTTATCCCCCTATTACGGAGTTGGTTGACAAGGTCGGAAGCCGATATATTCTGGTCATTGAGGCGGCAAAGCGTGCCCGCCAGTTATCCCAAGGCGCTGCGCCTCTTGTGTCAATCAATTCAAATAAAGAGGTTTCGGTTGCCACCGATGAAATTTACGAAAGCAAAATTGAAGTTTTCACCCGGCCTTCCATTTTCGAAGAGAGGACGGAAGAGAATCCCGAAATTTCCGATGAAACTGCCCAAATCACAGAGACAGCCGATGACAGCCTGCCGGAGGATACCGACACGCTTTAATTCTAAGATTATTAAAACGCCGGATCTATTGGGAGC
>CATVQN010000084.1 GCA_958346135.1 uncultured Eubacteriales bacterium
TAATTTTTCAGCAGTCCATATTCTGAAAGAACTGATTTTAGGGTATCTAAATGCTCTTCGGTCATGTCGCAAAGCGGCATCCGCAGAGGGCCTACCTGATAGCCAAGCAAATTCATTGCGGTCTTTATCGGAATGGGATTCACCTCAATAAAGAGAGACCGAATCAGCTTTAAGAGTTTTAAAAAGTCCTCTCTGGAACCGCCTGTATCTCCCTCTAAATATTTAGCACAGACGTCGTGGGTTGCCTTGGGTAGAATATTTGCTGCCACCGAAATGACGCCTTGACCGCCCAGGGAGAGCATGGGAACAATGATATCGTCGTTTCCGGCATAGAGTACCAGATCCGTTTCTTCTGCAATCCGTCCGGCAAATGCCAGATCGCCGGTGGCCTCTTTGATGGCGTTGACGTTCGGAATTTTTGCCAATTCCTTTAGCGTGTCAATGCTAAAGCCCAGACCTCCCGTTCTGCCGGGGATGTTATAGAGAATAATCGGAATATCAATGCTGCCGGCAATGGACTTCACATGGGCTAAAAGGCCCTTTTGCGTGGTTTTGTTGTAGTAAGGAGCCACGATCAAAACGGCGTCGGCGCCGACCTCCTGGGCATAAACGCTGAGGGCGATGGCGTGCGCTGTGTCATTGCTGCCGGTGCCGGCAATCACAGGAACACGCTTTGCTACCTTTTCTACCGCAAAGCGAATGACTTCTTTATGCTCCTCATCCGGCATGGTAGAGGGTTCGCCGGTGGTACCGCATACCAAAATGGCATCGGTGTGGTTCGCAATGTGAAATTCAAGAATTTCCGCAAGCTTCGGATAATCGACCCCGTCTTGGGTAAAGGGGGTGATCAGTGCGACTGCACTGCCGCGAAAAATTGGGGTTTTCATAATATGTAACTCCTTTCTGAATTAGTCAAAATAGCCTTTTGCGGCCAAAAGCTCCGCCATCAGAACTGCGCCGCCCGCAGCACCGCGAAGCGTATTATGAGAGAGACAGACAAACTTATAGTCGTACTGAGAATCCTCCCGCAGCCGTCCCATGGATACTGCCATACCGCCTTCTAAGTTGCGGTCGAGCTTGGTCTGGGGGCGGTTATCTTCTTCAAAATAGTTTAGGAACTGTTTCGGGGCAGAGGGAAGATTCAGCTCCTGGGGCACGCCGCGGAAGGCTTTCCAGTCGGCTTTTATTTGCTCTATGGTGGGCTTGTTTTCAAATTTTACGAATACTGCCGCCATGTGTCCATCCGAAGCTGCAACCCGCAGACACTGGGTGGTGATAGCCGGAGAAGTTGCATCCACAATGGCATCGCCTTCGATTTTACCCCAGATTTTCAGCGGTTCAATTTCACTCTTTTCTTCCTCACCGCCGATGTAGGGAATCACATTATCTACCATTTCCGGCCAGGTTTCAAAGGTCTTGCCGGCGCCGGAAATCGCCTGGTAGGTGCAGGCGAGCGCTTGCGTAATACCGTATTTCTTTAAAGGATGCAAGGCGGGAACATAGCTTTGCAGCGAGCAATTGGATTTTACTGCGATGAATCCGCGTTTGGTACCCAGCCGTTTTCTCTGGGCGGTGATAATTTCGGCATGCTCCGGATTGATTTCCGGAATAATCATCGGAACATCCGGTGTATGTCTGTGAGCCGAGTTGTTGGATACAACCGGACATTCTGCCTTGGCATAGGCCTCTTCCAGACTGCGGATTTCGTCCTTCTTCATGTCAACGGCGCAGAAAACGAAGTCTACCTGACCGGCAATGGTCTCAATGTCGGTCGTAGCATCGCAGACAATCATATCCTTTACCGAATCCGGAATCGGCACAGACATTGCCCAGCGGCTGCCTACTGCCTCACGATAGGGTTTCCCGGCGCTTCGGGGGGAGGCGGCCAGCACCTTGAGACGAAACCAGGGATGGTTTTCCATCAAGGTGATAAACCTCTGTCCTACCATACCGGTGGCGCCGATAATTCCCACATTATACTGTTTCACAAAAATTTCCTCCTTAATTGTAACAAATACTATAACGATTCAAATATCTATAATACTCTCATTATAAAATTATATGCGAATCCCGAGCATATGTCAAATGTTTTTTGGACAGAAATCCCCGATTTTAAGCAAACTCTTTTGACGATTTCAACAAATGCCCATAGCTTCGTGCAAAAACTACAAAAAAAGACTGGAAATTTCTTTTTTTATGTGGTATGATAATACAAAAGATTTTTTATTACTTTTTTGACAAGTTGGCTGAATGCTTAAATCAAAATCGCAGAAAGGCTGTGAGAAAGGTGAAAAGATTTCTTTTGCTTAGTCTGGTTTTGGGATTGCTTTTGTTGCCTGTGACCCCTGTTTCGGTCTTTGCGGATTACACGATACCGCAGTATATCAGGGTCGGGCTTTTATACGGAAACAGCGCTCCTGCCTCGGTGACCCTGGAATCTGCCTGCGGTTTTACCCTGGGCGATTATGTGGAGCGGGAGTTTGATGCTAAGGTGCAGACCACTGAAAAGACGGTCATCGTAAAACCCGGCAGCGGCAATACAGTGGAGATTACCAATGCTGCGGGGAATGTTCTGTACACCGGAGACGGCAGTGCGGGAGCCCGGCCGTCGGCCTCCGGTATGGAGCAGGTGGTCAGTGTCAATGACACCTCTTACCGGGGCGGTATTCAATGCATCCGTGCCGGAGAGGCGTTGACCGTGGTTAATGTGGTCTTTTTGGATCATTATTTGTACGGGGTTATCTCCCGGGAGATGAGTCCTTCCTGGCATAAAGAGGCTTTGAAGGCGCAGGCGGTCTGTGCCCGAAACTACGCGATTCAAAGCTTGAATAAACACGCAGGTCAGGGATTTGATTTATGCAGCAGTGTGGATTGTCAGGCCTATGCAGGTACCCATTTCGAGTCTGACAACTCCTACGCCCCGGTGGATGAGACCACTAGACAGGTGCTGACCTATGACGGTGAATTGGCGGAGCTTTACTATTGCGCCTCCATGGGCCCGGTGACAGAGGATGTGGAAAATGTCTGGGGTAACAGCTTGCCTTATTTAATCAGCGTAGACAACAGTTACGAGGATACCGATAACATCCCTAACGGCCGGTGGACAGGCTTTCTGACCTGTGACGAGGCCACTGCCATTATGCGCAACAAGGGCTATGACGTGGGGGATGTTACCGATATTCGGGTATTGGAATACACGCCGAATCAGAGAGTCTTGAAAATGGAGGTTGTGGGAACCAACGGCACAAAGCGGTTTGAACGGGAAGCCTGCCGTACGATTTTCAATACAGTGACCAAGAGCCAGATGTTTACTGTCGTGGGCAACGGCGGGGGAAATATCATTCCGGCTACCATCTATGCTACAGACGGCACCAATACCGAAAGCAAGGCCATTGACAAGATTACGATTTTATCTTCGGAGGGCAGAGGAACGCTGCAGAGCAGCACTTTGTATACCTCCAACGGCCAGTATCAAAAGACCTATGAATCTACGGGAACGGGTAGCGGCGAAAATACAGGCTTCTATTTTGACGGTACCGGCTGGGGACACAGCGTGGGCATGAGTCAGTACGGCGCCAAGGGAATGGCAGAGGCCGGTTTTAGCTATGTGGATATTCTGCGCCATTATTTTGTAGGAACCAATCTGGAAAACGCATATTAAGGAGAAAGTGAACCATACTATGATAACAACAAAGGATTTTTATTACGATCTTCCGCCGGAGAGGATTGCCCAGACGCCGCTTGCAGACAGAGCGGCGTCTAAACTTTTGGTAATGAACCGGGAAACCGGAGCCATTGCACACCGGCATTTTCGGGATATTATCGAATATCTGCGCCCCGGCGACTGTCTGGTTATGAACAATACCAGGGTCATTCCCGCCCGGCTTTACGGCGCCAAGGAGGATACCGGCGGCAAGATAGAATTTTTGCTTTTGAAGCGCATCTCATTAGATAACTGGGAGGTTATTTTAAAGCCTGGAAAAAAGGCCAAGCCCGGCAGCCGGTTTGTGTTCGGCAATGGCCTTCTCAAAGCACAGGTGCTGGAGGTTGCAGAGGACGGCAAGCGGATTGTACATTTTGAATACGAAGGGGTCTGGGAGGAAGTGCTGGATCGTTTGGGAGAGATGCCGCTGCCCCCTTACATTAAGGAAAAGCTAAGTGATAAGGAACGCTATCAGACGGTATATTCCAAAATTGACGGTTCAGCGGCAGCGCCTACGGCGGGACTGCATTTTACGCCGGAGCTCTTGAAAAAAATTGAAGAAAAAGGGGTCAAGCCGGCCTATCTGACCCTTCATGTGGGGCTGGGAACCTTCCGCCCCGTTTCGGTGGAAAATGCCGAGGAGCACATTATGCACACGGAACACTATGAAATATCTCCGAAGGCGGCAGAAATAATCAATCAAACCCGAAAAAGCGGCGGACGTATCATTGCAGTGGGTACGACCTCGGTGCGGACGCTGGAGACGGTGGCGGATGAAAACGGCTATGTGAAGGCAAAGACAGGGGAGACAAATATCTTTATTTATCCGGGCTATGCTTTTAAAGCGGTAGACGGTCTGATTACGAATTTTCATCTGCCGGAGTCCACGCTTTTGATGCTGGTTTCTGCTTTTGCCGGCAGGGAGCATATTCTTCATGCATATCAAACGGCTATCGAGCAGGAGTATCGTTTTTTCAGCTTCGGTGATGCGATGTATCTGGAAGGAGAAAGTCCATGTTTACGGTAATCAAACAAAACGGCAGAGCACGCCGGGGAAGCTTTGAAACGGTACACGGAACCGTTCAGACGCCGGTTTTTATGAATGTGGGGACGGCTGCCGCCATTAAGGGGGCGCTGTCCACCCTGGATTTAAAGGAGGTAGGCTGTCAGATACAGCTATCCAATACCTATCATCTGCATCTGCGTCCCGGTGATCAGGTGGTGCGGGATATGGGCGGTTTGCATCGGTTTATGAACTGGGATCGTCCGATCCTGACAGACAGCGGTGGCTTTCAGGTGTTTTCGCTTGCAAAACTTCGCAATATCAAGGAGGAGGGGGTCTATTTCTCCTCCCACATTGACGGACGAAAAATTTTCATGGGTCCGGAGGAGAGCATGCGGATTCAGTCCAATCTTGGTTCCACCATTGCCATGGCCTTTGACGAATGTATTGAAAACCCTTGCGAAAAATCTTATGTGCGGGAGTCTGTGGACAGAACCGCCCGCTGGCTTGACCGTTGCAAGGCAGAACTGACACGGTTAAATGGACTGGAGGATACGGTGAATCCCCATCAGCTGCTGTTTGGTATCAACCAGGGAAGCACCTATAAGGATTTGAGAATTGAACACATGAAACGGATTGCGGAATTGGATTTGGCCGGCTATGCCATCGGCGGCCTGGCGGTAGGCGAGACTGCGGAGGAGATGTATGAGGTGATTGAGGCGGTAGAGCCTTTTATGCCAAAGGATAAGCCAAGGTATCTGATGGGCGTGGGGACACCGGTGAATATCTTGGAGGCCGTGGAGCGGGGTGTGGACTTTTTTGACTGTGTGATGCCGAGCCGAAATGCGCGCCACGGTACCATTTTCACCTCACACGGAATTTTAAATATTCTAAACGCGAAATATGAGCGCTCTGACAGTCCCTTAGACCCTGCTTGTCACTGCCCTACCTGCCAAAATTTTTCCAGAGCCTATCTGCGGCACCTGTTTAAAGCCAAGGAAATGCTGGCAATGCGGCTGGCGGTGATACACAATCTGTATTTTTACAATAACCTGATGGCGGAAATACGTCGGGCTCTTGATGAGGATTGCTTTGCGCAGTATAAGGCGGAGAAGGTGTCCCGCTTGGGGGTTAGAATTTAGAAGACGGGCCGCT
>CATVQN010000085.1 GCA_958346135.1 uncultured Eubacteriales bacterium
GTTGTATAATAAGTATTAAGCTACTGTTTTACGGAAAAGGGGCGGAGACTGCGATGCAGTTTGACCGAGACGTCTAAATGACGTCTGCCTTTCTCCGCCGGACGGCGCTCGCAGGGAAGCAGACCGGCAGAGAAAGCGGTGATGCTTCTTTTTATTATACAGATTATAATATGGAAATTTCGTAAAACCTGCAAAAGCTTAGAATGTAAAACAGGAGGAGGGTTCATCGTGACAGAACGTAGGCGTATTATGGATGAAGAGGAAATCGGCAGAAAGCTGAACCGAATCGGAACCGAAATTGCAGAACGCAATATGTGTGCGCAGAAGCTGGCATTGGTTGGAATTGTTCGCCGGGGTGTGTTTTTGGCACAGCGCTTGGCGGAGATTGTTCGTCCCTATATGCCCGATACGGAAATTTTAATTGGAAGTCTTGATATTACCCTCTATGGGGAAGACCATCAGATGATCGATCGGTTTCCCGTTTTGAACAGAACGGATATTTCATTTTCCATCGAGAATATTCCTGTGGTTTTGGTAGATGATATTTTATATACCGGAAAAACCATCCACAGAGCCTTAAACGCGCTGCTTGATCTACAGGAGCCGTCAGAAATTCAACTGGCTGCTTTTTTGGATCGTGGACGGCGCTGTTTTCCTATTAGCGCAGATTATGTGGGGACTCGTGTCCCTAGCTCCCGCATTGAGCGGATTGCCCTGCATATGACCGAATTAGACGGCGTTGATGAAGTCGTGATAGAAAAGAGAGGTTTTTAAACGCATGAAGCATTTACTTGGGTTAGAGGATTTGTCTGCCGGGGAGATTCAGGAGATTTTAGACGAGGCTTTCCGAATGAAACGTGAGGTGCTGGAAAAAGGAAAAAAGGCCGGATATCTCAGTGGAAAAAGTGTGATTACGGTGTTTTTTGAGAACAGCACCAGAACACGGCTTTCCTTTGAACTGGCCTCGAAATATCTGGGGGCAACGGCGGCTAATATTACGGCTTCCGGCAGCAGTGTGGCGAAGGGAGAAACCCTGATTGATACTGCTAAGACCATCCGTCAGATGGCGGCGGACGCCGTCATTATTCGGCATAGCTCCTCCGGGGCGTCCCAGTTGGTTGCAAAGCATGTGGATGCGGCTGTCATTAACGCCGGAGACGGTATGCACGAGCATCCCACTCAGGCTCTTTTGGATTTGATGACCATACAGGAGAAAAAGGGCGGTTTCAAAGGCCTTCGAGTGGCAATTGTAGGAGACGTAAAGCACAGCAGGGTCGCCAGAAGTAATATTTACGGTCTGAAAAAAATGGGTGCGGATGTAGTGCTGGCCGGACCCTCTACCCTGATGCCTGCCGAGCTTGACAAGATGCAGGTCAAGACCGTTTATGATGTGGATCAGGCAGTGGCCGGTGCCGATGTGGTGATGGGACTTCGGATTCAGCTGGAGCGACAGCAGAAAGGTTCTTTTCCCACCGTGAGGGAATACCATAAATACTTCGGAATTGACAGCAGGCGTTTGGCCCTTGCGGCATCGGACGCTATTGTTATGCATCCGGGACCGGTAAACCGTGGTGTGGAGTTGTCGGCGGATGTCATTGACAGTTCCCGGTCGGTGATTGAGGAGCAGGTTACCAATGGGGTGTGTGTTCGGATGGCGGTGCTGAATCTTCTCATCGGAAACGGAGTAAATGAAACAGGAGGCATAGCATGAGTTTATTGATTCGAAACGGACTGGTTATTGATCCGAAAAACCAAATTGAGGAAAAACTGGATCTTTTGATTCAGGACGGCGTGATTGTCAAAGCGGCGCCGGAAATCCGGGCGCCGGAGGCGGAGACTTTTGATGCACACGGCATGGTGGTTGCGCCGGGATTGGTGGATCTCCATGTCCATTTTCGTGAGCCGGGTCTGGAATATAAAGAAGATATTGCGTCCGGCAGCCGGGCTGCCGCCAGAGGCGGTGTGACGACGGTGGTCTGTATGCCGAATACCAAGCCGGTCATTGATAACCGAGCATTGGTAGAGTATGTGATGAACCGAGGCCGCCAGGTGGGGTTGGTGAACGTCCTGACCTGTGGCTGTATTACCAAGGGCCAAAAAAGCGGTGAGCTGGCGGAGATCGGTGAATTGAAGGAGGCAGGAGCAGTTGCCGTTTCGGATGACGGCAGGCCGGTGCTGTCCTCCTCTTTAATGCGGAAGGCTTTGGAGTATGCAAAGATGTTTGACATCCCGGTGTTTTCTCACAGCGAAGACCTGGATTTAGTAGACGGGGGCAGCATGAACGAGGGCATTGTCTCCACCAGACTGGGGCTTCGGGGGATTCCCAAGGCGGCGGAGAGTGTGGCGGTAAGCCGTGATGTCCTTATTGCAGAACAGGTGGATGGCAGACTGCATGTGTGCCATGTGAGCACTAAAAATTCTATCGAGGCCATTCGTGCCGCAAAAAAACGTGGAGTGAGAATTACCGCAGAAACAGCCCCCCATTATTTTACTTTGACCGATGAGGCCTGTGAAGACTTTTGTACCAATGCTAAGATGAATCCGCCCCTGCGGGATGCGGAGGATGTTGCGGCGGTAATTGCGGCTTTGCAGGATGGTACGATTGATGCCATTGCGACTGACCATGCGCCCCATCATCGGGATGAAAAGGAGATTGAATTTGATCTGGCCAGTAATGGTATTGTGGGACTTGAGACCTCGCTGGGACTGGGCGTTACCTATCTGGTTAAAACGGGAAAGCTAACCATGAAACAGCTGATTGAAAAGATGAGCACCGTACCGGCAGGGATTATCGGCATAGACCGTGGAACGCTGGGGGTGGGAAAGATGGCGGATATTGTGATTTTCGACCCGGATAAGTCCTATAAGGTGGATGTGGATAAATTTTCCTCCAAGGGGAAAAATTCTCCCTATGACGGTTTTACACTTTGGGGAGAGGTTGCGCTTACGGTGACCGGGGGAAAAATTGTCTATCAAAGACCGGAGTGAGGCAAAAGATTTCTGATAAATGCAGACTGACAGAGAAGATAGGAGGACATATTTGTGATTGATACATTGATAGAAAAGATTATTGAGAAAAAAAATCCCACCGTGGCAGGCTTGGATCCAAAATTGGACTATGTGCCGGAGGAAATGAAGGCGGCGGCATTTCGGGAATATGGCGAGACCTTTACCGGAGCGGCGCAGGCTATTTTGCAGTTTAATAAGGTCTTGATTGATGCTCTGTGTGACGTTGTGCCTGCGGTCAAGCCCCAGTCTGCCTATTATGAGATGTATGGGGTTGAGGGAATCCGTTGCCTGAGTGAGACGATTGCTTATGCGCAAAAGAATGGAATGTATGTGATTTTGGATGGCAAGCGTGGTGATATTGGTGCCACTTCTGAGGCTTATGCTAAGGCGTATCTCGGCAAGACTGTAATCGGCGGCACGGAACAGCCGGCATTTGGCGCAGACTGTCTGACGGTGAATCCCTATCTTGGCACCGATGGAATCAAGCCCTTTGCCGATCAGTGCGCAGCCAACCGAAAAGGAATTTTTGTTCTGGTCAAGACCTCGAATCAATCATCCGGAGAACTGCAGGATCTAAAGTCCGGTGACAAGTATATCTATGAGCATATGGCAGAGCGGGTAAAGGAATGGGGAGCAGACTTAATCGGAATCCATGGTTACAGCAGCGTGGGCGCCGTAGTAGGTGCCACTTATCCGGAGCAGGCAGAGGTACTGCGTCGGCTGATGCCCCATACCTACTTCTTGGTGCCGGGCTACGGCGCTCAGGGCGGCAAGGCTAAGGATGTGGCCAAGAGCTTTAACCGTGACGGCCTGGGGGCGGTTGTCAACGCCTCTCGGTCTATCATGTGCGCCTATCAGAAGCAAGGAGGCACTTTGGGCGATGCCGCAAGAAAAGAGGCTATCCGGATGCGGGAAGATATTGTAAGTGCACTTTAGAAAAACAGGACCGTCATAGGAGACACGCAAGAGCAGATAAAAAGAGTGTGCTATGGCGGAAAGGAGAGAGAAAGCATGATATGTGAAATCGTAAAGAAACAATGGCTTTCCGATGAGGTATGTGATATGACGGTACTTTGTCCGGAGATGGCTGCAGCGGCAAAGCCGGGGCAGTTTTTACATATTCTGTGCGGCGGTGATGCCTATCTGCGCCGGCCGATCAGTATCTGTGATGTGATAGGGAACCGGCTTTTGCGGTTCGTCTTTGCAGTGCGTGGAAAGGGTACAGAAGCACTGGCAGGCCGGCGCATTGGCCAGCGGCTGGATATTTTGGGCCCTTTGGGCAACGGCTTTTCACTGCATACCGAGGATAAGGATGCGATTTTGTTGATTGGCGGCGGAATTGGAATCTTTCCGCTTTTGTACCTGGCAAAAAAGCTGGAGGGAAAGGCAAGTGCGGTGCTGGGTTTTCGAAATAAGGATGCGGTTTTGCTGGTAGATGAGTTTGCTGCAGCCGGAAGAAATGTTTTTTTGGCAACCGACGATGGCAGTGCCGGCTACCATGGTCTGGTGACTGATATATTAAAAAATATTCTAGATTCCAATCCGGTGTCCAGAATTTACACTTGCGGTCCGGTTCCGATGATGAAGCAGGTGTCGGCACTGGCAAAGGCACAGGGCATTCCGGTGCAGGTTTCCATGGAAGAGCGGATGGGCTGCGGCGTAGGTGCCTGTGTGACTTGTACCTGTACGGTGGCAGGCAGCCGTAGACGTGTTTGTAAGGACGGCCCTGTTTTTGACGCAGCGGAGGTGGAATGGGATGACTAAGATGGCGGTAAACATTGCCGGTGTTGAATGGAAAAACCCGGTGACAACCGGCTCCGGAACCTTTGGATTCGGCCGGGAATACAGCGAGTACTTCAATTTATCAGAGCTTGGAGCGGTATGCTTAAAGGCGTTGTCGGCGGTACCGAGGATGGGAAATCCCTCGCCGCGGATTGCCGAGACCGAAAAGGGAATTTTAAACAGCGTTGGACTTCAAAATCCCGGTGCGGCAGCTTTCCTGGAAAAGGAGCTGCCATGGCTGCGAACCTTTGATACCAAACTGATTGCCAACCTTTGCGGTTCTACGGTGGAGGACTATGTGGAGGTGGCTAAGCTCTTAGGAGATAGGGTTGATATGTTTGAACTCAATATCTCCTGTCCCAATGTGAAAGAGGGCGGCATGGCCTTCGGCACCAGTCCCAAAATGATTGAAGAGATTACCCAAAAGGTCAAAGCGGTTTCAAAAGTGCCGCTGATTGTCAAACTCTCGCCTAACGTGACTGACATTGCGGAGATGGCACGGGCGGCTGAAGCAGGAGGTGCAGATGCGGTTTCTTTGATTAACACCCTGCTTGGAATGAAGATTGACATTAAAACCCGGCGACCGGTGCTTTATAATAATATGGGCGGATTGTCCGGCCCGGCGGTCAAGCCGATAGCGGTGCGAATGGTGTACCAGGTGCGTCAGGCGGTCAAAATTCCCATTATCGGCATGGGAGGAATCACCACCGGTGAGGATGCGGTGGAGTTTTTGCTTGCCGGCGCCAATGCAGTTGCAGTGGGAACTGCCGGCCTTGTGGATCCCTATGCCTGGATTCGGGTGCGCAACGGGATTATGGAATATCTGGACAAAAATCATATCGCCGACGTCAACGAAATTGTGGGCGCAGTGAAAATGAACGGTTAGTATAATAAAAAGAAAGGATGCGTGATGAAGATGACGAAAGAAGAGATTACTGCGATGTTGAAAGAGGCAGGTGTATTGCTGGAGGGGCATTTTCTGCTGACCTCAGGACGGCACAGCGATAAATATATGCAG
>CATVQN010000086.1 GCA_958346135.1 uncultured Eubacteriales bacterium
GTTGCTCATAGAGATACAACGGCCAAAGGTTTTATAGGTTACTTCTTCAAATTTAATCATTGGTATCCACCTCGTTTTATATTTTATTTTAAGGCAGGAGAAAGGAGTTCCGCCTGCGCATTTTACTGTATTGAAAGTAAACTTGTACCGCCGGACGGCAGCTTTTCTGCGCATCACTCATGAAAAAAGGGCGGCTGTCCGCCCCTTTTCTCTGTGTTTCATTTTTCAAGCGCAATGAGTGCATAGTTGCCGTCTTTTCTTTTATAGACAACATTGGCGGCCATGGTGTCGGGATCGTTGAAAATAAAGAAGTCATGTCCCAACATATTCATCTGTAAAATGGCCTCTTCAACCATCATCGGCTTTGCGTCCAGATGCTTTACCTTAATAATTTTGAATTCGTCCTCTTCTTTTTCGGAAGCAGCGCCAAAATCCAGGTTATAGCTGTCAATGTTGGTGTCCCTAAGACGCTTTGCGAGCTTGGTTTTATTCTTACGAATCTGGCGATCGATATTGGCAAGACAGGTATCAATCGCCGTAAGTAATTCACCGTCGCGCGCCTCTGCCCGAATCAAAAAGCCTTTATAGGGGAAGGTGATTTCTACCACCATTTGTTCCCGCTGCATGGATACAACAATACGGCATTCGGCATCATCTTCAAAGAATTTGTTGAGCTTTTTCACTTTGGCAAGCATCTTTTCTTTGCTGGACTCTGCCAGTTCCACCTTTTTACAAATAATGTTGTAAGTCATAGATATACCTCCTGTCATTTGTTGAATGTTGACGAAATGTGTAAATCATAACATCTATCGTCTGTTTATATTATATAGTAAAACTTCTAAAATAGCAATAGAAAAGGCAAAAATTTTACAGAAATTTCACAACCGAAGGAGCGGCTTATTTTCTGTATGGAAAAACTCAAATCATTTTAAGAAAAAGGCAGAGGAGATGAATGAACTTTGCTTATCATGGCTTGACAAATACCCGATATCGTGGTACATTTGAAAAAAATTCGATAGAAAAGAGAAGGAGCTAAGAAGTATGGATTTTACACGGCTAAAGGATTATATGGATCGATTGGTAACGGAATACAATACTCCCGGTGTCGATTGCATCGTATACCGAGAGCATAAGGAGATTTTCAGATATTTCACCGGAATGAGTGATATAGAAAAGAATAAAAAAATGTGCGGGAACGAATTATACCTTATTTTTTCTATGACGAAGATGCTCACCTGTACCTGTGCTCTGCAGCTTTATGAGAAGGGAAAGTATCTCATGAGTGATCCGATTTCTATGTATTTGCCTGAATTTGAAAGGATGAGGATTTCCTCACAGGAATACGGTACGAAAAATGCATCGGACATTACGACAGGCGGTTCTATGGGAGAGGAGATCAAAAATGCCGGAGATGGATATGCAAAGAATCCCATTACCGTCAAAGACCTCTTTACCATGGGTGCGGGTCTTGATTATGACCTACAAGCCGATGGAATTCAAAAAGCATTAGAGGAGGGAAAAACCAGTACCCGGGAGCTGGTGGGGGCTTTGTCTAAGACAGTTCTTGGCTTTGAACCGGGAACCAGATACCGCTACAGCTTGTGTCATGATGTACTCGGCGCCTTGGTGGAGGTTTGGTCCGGGGAAAAATTCGGTGAATATATGCGTAAAAATATTTTTAAGCCGCTCGATATGAAGGATACCTTTTTCGGCCTTCCAAAGGAGGAAGAACGGCTCTCGCGTATGGCGGCAAGATATACCTATGACGAAAACCACACTCCCAAGAGAATGTCTTTGGAATGTCCCTTTGCTCTGTCTTTGGACTACGAGAGCGGCGGCGCCGGACTTACCTCATGTCCTGAGGATTATGCGGTCTTTCTTGACGCACTTGCAAACGGCGGCGTGGGTAAAAACGGCAACCGGATTTTGTCTGCCGCAACCGTTGAACTGATGGGAACCAATCATTTGACCGGAAAGCAATGTGAGGATTTTGACAACATGAGAAAGGGTTACGGCTATGGTCTGGGTGTAAGGACGCACATTGATAAAAGCAGAAGCGGCTCTCTCAGCCCGATCGGTGAGTTCGGCTGGGATGGTGCGGCAGGCGCATTTTCCATGGTGGATACCCAAAATAAGCTTTCACTTACCTATTTTCAGCATATCCACAATTGGGATCTGAGAATACAGACGGAGATGCGGAATATTTTATATGCATGTCTTGATTAGATAAAAAGAAACACTATGCTATGGAAGATAACTTCCGTCAGCATAGTGCTTTTTTATGAAAAGGACTTCATCCTTCCCAGGTTGAGTTTAACCACGCTTCTTCTCATGGGCACGCTTGGCGGCAGTTACCGTATTGCGCATGAGCATGGCAATGGTCATAGGCCCGACACCTCCGGGTACCGGTGTAATAGCTCCGGCAATGGGCTCTACCTCGTCAAAGTCCACATCACCGCAGAGCTTTTCGTTCTCGTCTCGGTCCATGCCCACATCAATCACTACGGCGCCCGGTTTTACCATGTCGGCCTTTACAAATTTGGCAATGCCCACAGCGGCCACCAAAATATCAGCCCGCAAAGTTACCTCATTGAGATTTCGGGTCTTAGAATGGCAGATGGTTACGGTCCCGTTTTTGTGGAGAAGGAGCATAGACATGGGCTTTCCCACAATATTGCTTCTTCCGATGACGACGCACTCCTTGCCGGAGACCTCTACACCGCTCTCTTTGATCAGCTCCATGATTCCGGCCGGCGTACAGGGGACAAAATCAAAGTCTCCAATCATAATCCTTCCCACGTTCACCGGATGAAACGCATCCACGTCTTTTTCCGGCAGAATGCGGTTGATGATTGCCTTATCGTCTAAATGCTTCGGCAGGGGAAGCTGTACCAAAATCCCGTGAATCTTCGGATTATGATTGAGTTTGTCAATTAAGGCTAAAAGCTCTTCTTCGGTCGTTTCGGCCGAAAGCGCATGCTTTTCGGAATAGATATTTAGTTCCGCACAGGCCTTTTCTTTATTTGCCACATAGACCTTAGAAGCGGGATCATCGCCCACGATGACCACGGCCAGACCGGGTCTGGTTCCCGCCTTGGTAAGCGCTGCGACCTGCTCCTTTAGTTCCTCTTTTACTCTTGCGGAAACCAGTTTCCCGCTTAAAATTTTTGCCATTTTTCGTTTCTCCTTTTCTCTTGTCCGGAATCAGACATTGCGGGGAACTCCCGATTAAATCGGTGCGTCCCGCCTTGCAAAGCGCCTGATAGACAAGCTGGTAATTTTCCGGACGCCGGTATTGCAGCAGCGCCCTTTGCATTTGCTTTTCTTCATAGGTTTTGGGTACATAGACCGGCTGCATGGTTCTGGGGTCTAAGCCGGTATAGTACATACAGGTGGAAAGGCTGCCTGGAGTGGGATAAAAGTCCTGTACCTGTTCCGGATTCAAATGATGATCCCGCAGATATTCCGCAAGAGCAATTGCATCTTTTAGCCGGCTTCCGGGATGCGAGGACATCAGATAGGGAACCAAAAACTGTTTTTTCCCCAGCTCTTTGTTGATTGCATAGTATTTTTCAGAAAATTTGTCGTAAACCTCCCGTCCGGGCTTTCCCATGTACTTTAATACATGATCGGAGATATGCTCCGGTGCAACCTTTAACTGGCCGCTGATATGGTATTGACACAAATCCTTGAAAAAACGGTCATCGGTATCGTAGCTTAAATAATCATACCGAATCCCGGAGCGCACAAAGACACGTTTGACCCCCTTGACAGCCCGTAGCTTTTGCAGGAGAATCCGATAATCCTCGTGGGTGATCTCCAGATTCGGACAGGGCGTGGGAAACAGACACTGTCTGCTCTTGCAGACGCCGTGGAGCAGCTGTTTTTTACAGGAGGGTCCACGAAAATTTGCGGTAGGCCCGCCCACATCATGGATGTAGCCTTTAAATCCTTTTTGCCGGGTTAAAAGCTCTGCTTCGGCAACCAGGGATTCGTGGCTTCGTGCGGTCACCGTCCGTCCCTGATGAAAGGTCAGGGCACAAAAGCTGCAGGCGCCGTAACAGCCCCGGCAGGAGGTCAGAGAAAACTGTACCTCAGAAATGGCAGGAACACCGCCCATGGATTCATACATCGGGTGATAGGTACGCAGATAGGGCAAAGAATAAACTCCATCCAATTCTTCGGTAGAGAGCGGTGCCGCCGGAGGATTTTGTACAACATAAAAATCCCTGTCCAGCTGTGCTAAGGGGCGGCCTTGCACTGCATCCTGTTCCTGATACTGCTCCATGGTCGCCTTGGCATAGACTTTTTTATCGGTACTGACCGCAGCATAGTCTGCCAAAATGACACTGCCTTTGGGAAGGTTTTCTTTTTCGGATTCCAGATAGACCGTGCCGGGAACGCCACAAATGCTTCGTACCGGTACACCGGCCGCCAAAAGCTCTGCAACCGCTATAATTTGCCGTTCTCCCATGCCAAAAATCAAAAGGTCAGCGCCGCTGTCAATTAAAATACTTCGGCGGACGCGGTCACTCCAATAATCGTAATGGGCAAATCGTCGCAGACTGGCTTCAATGCCGCCGATGATGATGGGAACTTTGCGGCCGTAGGCCTCACGGATACGGTTGCAGTAGACGATGGTAGCACGATCCGGCCGAAGTCCAATTTTGCCGCCGGGAGAGTAAAAGTCGGTACTGCGCCTTTTTTTAGAAGCAGTATAGTGATTTACCATGGAATCAATATTCCCGGCGGAAACCAAAAAGCCAAGCCTTGGGCAGCCAAGACGCTGAAAGTCCTGGCATGAATGCCAATCGGGCTGGGCGATTATGCCGACAGTATAACCCTTTGCTTCCAAAACCCTTGCAATAATGGCGGGGCCAAAGCTGGGGTGGTCTACATAGGCGTCGCCGATGACATAGACGAAGTCTAAAGCGGAAAGCCCTCGCTTTTGCATATCTCTTTTGGAAATCGGTAAAAATGTTTTTTGAGGAAATGATTTTGTATTCATAGAATTATCATACATGATTTTTGTCAAAAAATCAAGTATTTCTGTTGCATTTTGGACGCATTAGAGGTATAATGATAGAAATGCAGAGATGAGAGGAGACTTTCAAATGAAGAACTATAAGGGGGCAGTTTTCTTTGATGTAGACGGAACTCTGGTAGATGAAAGGCTGGAGATTTTTAAGCCTACTCTCAAGACAATTGAATCAATTCAAAAGCTGAAAGAAAACGGGTATCTGGTGGGAATTGCTACAGGTCGGGCACGCTGTTATGTGCCGGATATGGGAATTGATTTTGATTGTTATGTGAGTTGTAACGGCGCTGCAGCGGAGGTGGATGGACAGGAAATCTTTAATGATTATATTCCGGAAAAGGATCTGTTATCTCTGATCGATTTTATGGAAAAAGAGGGTATCGGATATGACCTGGAATCAGCAGATGCCTGTTATGTACAGGAGAAAGCGGTGGAGAGATTTCAAAAATTTATTGAGATTTTTCGCATTCCGTTTCAGGAGTGTTTTTCTGTCCTAAAGGATCCGAGAGGCCTAAAGATTAACAAAATCCTGATTGCCTTTGATACGCTGTCGCAGTTTGAACATATGAAAGAACATCTGAGCGGAAAGTACTCGGTCATTCGTCATCATCAGCATTTTTCGGCAGATGTGGGAAAGGCGCATATGAGCAAAGCCACCGGAATCCGTGCCGTGATTGAAAAGCTGAATTTGGACATGAAAAAAACCTATGCCTTCGGCGATGACGGAAATGACGTTGAAATGCTGACGGCGGTAGGCT
>CATVQN010000087.1 GCA_958346135.1 uncultured Eubacteriales bacterium
TCTCCTCGCAGCCCTTCATACCGATTACGCCAAGTCTCCCTAAATTGTACGACTCGATCGTACTCTCCATTACAACACCAGTCCTTTCTTTCCTGCCATCCTATATTAAAAAGTTCATTTGCTCTTTTTTAGCGGCTGTACGCCGAAAGCAGTTCATACCGAATATCCCATAGCTTCTGAGACATATCCACATAGTATTCATGGGGATTTTCAAACCGCTTCACCTCATCCCAGATGGTCGCCAGCTTCTCTCTGCAATGACGGCGGATTTCATCCAGCGTCGGAGATTGATAAACACATTTTCCGTTCCGGAAAATAGGTACCTGAAGCTCTTCCGCATGAAAATCGGTAATAGTTTTGCGCTTCCAGGTATTTCTGGGGTCGAAAATCTCATAGGGTTTTGTATCGTCAATTTCCTCGTCAAAGGTGGTCAAAACATCCGCAATGGCCATACCGGTATCCTTGGAATACAGCCGATAAATCTTTTTAAAATACGGCGTTGTGATCTTTGCTACATTTTCACTGACCTTAATCCGAGGCCGAATCTCGCCGCTTTCCTCGATGGCAACCAGCTTGTACACCCCGCCGAACACCGGCTCGGACTTGGAGGTAATCAGCCGCTCTCCTACGCCAAAAGAATCAATTTTCGCACCCTGCTGCAAAATATCCCGAATAATATATTCATCCAAAGAATTGGAAATCACAATCTTTGCGCTCTCCCAGCCCGCTGCATCCAGCGTCTTGCGGCACTTTCGGGTCAAATAGGTAATGTCGCCGCTGTCAATCCGCACTCCGCAGTTGGTAATGCCCATGGGCTTTAATATCTCATTAAACACCCGAATGGCATTGGGCAAACCGCTCTTTAACACATTATAGGTATCAATCAGAAGCGTGCAGTTATCGGGATAGGCCTTGGCATAGGCAACAAAGGCATCATACTCACTGTCAAAGGACTGTACCCAGCTGTGGGCCATCGTCCCCAGTGCCGGAACACGAAACATCTGATCCGAAATGGTACACGCCGTTCCGCATACTCCGCCGATATAGGCTGCACGCGCACCGTAAATAGCGCCGTCATAGCCCTGCGCCCGGCGGGAGCCAAACTCCATTACCGGAATGTTTCCGGCGGCACGGACAATGCGGTTACTCTTGGTGGCAATCAGGCTTTGGTGGTTAATGGTCAGTAAAATCATGGTCTCTAAAAACTGTGCCTGAATCAGCGGACCTCTCACCGTTACAATCGGCTCGTTAGGGAATATCGGTGTGCCCTCCGGCACTGCCCAAACATCACAGTCAAAAGAAAAGTTTCGCAGATATTTCAAAAACGACTCGTCAAATATCCCCTTTTCCCGGAGATATGCAATATCCTCATCCCGAAACTTTAAGTTCTGCAGATATTCTATCAGTTGCTCCACGCCGGCCATAATGGCAAAACCGGCTCCGTCCGGCGCCTGCCGGAAATACATATCAAAATAGGCAATTTTATCGCCCATGCCTTCCTTAAGATAGCCGTTTGCCATGGTAAGTTCGTAAAAGTCTGTCAGCATGGTATGATTCATATTCCCGAGCCTTCTTTCTGTATTTTCTCTTTCGCAGAATATTCCATCCGACTTTCAACAGTTTATCATAACCGCTTATAAAAAACAAGCATTTCTGATAAAATATTGACAAAAACTCTGAAAATCGTTATGATTTTCTAAGAAACATATTTTTTCCGCCGGCCAAAATAGGTAATTTGTCCAGTCCCCCCAAAACCACGCCGGCCATCCTAATGAAAAGGCAGGTTGTCCGCATGAAAACAAAGCATTGGATTCTACTGCTTACGTTCTTGCTTCTCCTATGCTATATCGGCATTTTTGCAATGCGCCGCCTTGCGCCTCAAGAGAAACGGGCAGAGATTTATCAAAACGGTACGCTGATACAAACGGTAGATTTGTCCGCTCTGCATGAGCCTGTCGAGATTCCGGTTTACGGCGAAAACGGTGAAAAAAATGTCATTCTGGCTCTTCCTGGTGAAGTTCGGATGCAATCTGCCAACTGTCCCGACCAGCTTTGCGTACACCAAGGCAGCATCCAAAACGGTACCGTTCCCATCGTCTGTCTGCCGCATCGTATCGTCATTCGGATTGCGGACAGTTCTGCCGGCCCGGATGCGGTTTCAAATTAAACTGCGCATTGACCATCCTCATGCCACTTTTAGAAAGCAGGTGTCCTATGCATACCAAACGCCTTGTCACAGATGGGATTCTCACCGCTGTGGCACTGACCATTTTTGTCCTGGAGGCTCAGCTCCCCCTGCCGGTACCCGTTCCGGGAATTAAGCTGGGGCTCTCCAATATTGTAACCTTATTTGCGCTGGTATTTCTCTCCGGAAAGGATGCGGCAGGTATCCTGCTAGCACGGATCCTGCTGGGCGCCTTTCTGACCGGAAATCCGGCAACCCTCCTTTACAGCCTGTTGGGCGGACTGAGCTGCCTTGCCACTGAGGTCTTGCTTCTGCGCCTTGGCAGTGTACAGTTTATCTGGGGAGTCAGCGCCATAGGCGCCTTGGTTCATAACACGGCGCAGCTGGCGGCGGCCGCCTTGGTGACCCGAACCGCATCAGTGTTTTGGTATCTTCCCTTTTTATGGATTGCCGGAATTTTAACCGGACTTTTTACCGGACTCTGCATCTGGTATCTGGCAGCGCACTGTCAAAATCAGATACGGCGGTTTTTGCCGAAAAAATAAGTGCACGGCAAAAAGCTCACCGTTTCTTCCCGTTTTTTTCCTACAGGGGTCACTGTTCTCCGCTGTCCGGATTTATGATATAGCAACCTACTTCTCTATCATTTTGCAGCAATTTCATATGCTCCGCACCATCCCGTCTCACACGATTTTTCCCCGATTTTCGGCTGTCTTCAGAGGGCAGGGCTCCCATAAGCTTCCGATAGGTCTTGGAAAAATAGGAAAGATTCCGAAATCCGCAAAGCTCCGCCGCCTGGCTGACGGTAACCGTTCCGCTGCCAAGCAGAACTCTCGCCTGGCTGCACCGGACATAATTGAGATAGGTCACCAGCGAAACATCCGTATATTTCTTAAATTCCCGCGAAAAATATGCCCGCGAAAACCCGGCATGCTTTACAATATTCTCCACATCAATGTCCTTGTCATAATTGGCTTTAATATACGAAATCGCTTCCCTGACAGATATCGGAAATTCCTCCTTTTCCGCTTCCGCCATGGCATAGCGCTCCGTAAGACCGGTAATCAGCGCCAAAACCTCTGCCCGGATTCTGGCGCAGTAATAAGGAGGTTTTTGGGTATATAAAGCCGCAATGCTCCGAAAGACCGGTTCCAGCCCGGTATCGGGAACAATATGCCGGTAGGAAACCGTGTCAATGGGAATACCGTTTTCCCGAAAAAAATTAGCATCTACAATTAAACAGTAGTATTCAATCTCCCGCTCCGCAGAAACCGCATGAAAACAGTCGGGATTGATAATTGCCAGATCTCCCGCCGCAACCTTATAGTTGTGCTTGTTGTACAGCAGTGTTCCTTCTCCTTTGGTATAGAATAAGAACTCCGGATTTTCGTGCCAGTTGCCAAAGACGCTGTGCTCCCCCTCCTGCGTCTTTACAATGTCGAAATGAAAAATAAAGGGCAGCAGCTTATTTTCCAGCATATGATTTTCATATCGCAAACCAAATTCCCCCTTTCACGCAAAAAGCATAATTGTGTTAAAAATAGTCATAATACATTCTTGCAAATTTCTAGTTTTTATTATACAACAAAGGTAGAAAAAGTCAAGAAAGGATGATGCAATATGTTTAAAATCGGCATTATGACCGATTCCCTTCGAATTGATACAAAAAGCGCAATCAAAACAGCGGCTTCACTGGGCGCAGACGGCTTTCAGATGTATGCGACCAACGGAGAAAACTCCCCGGAAAATCTCACCAAGGAAAAGCGCCGTGAGCTTTTGGATTTCACCAAGTCAAACGGTCTGGTTTTTTCGGCAATCTGCGGCGATTTGGGACAGGGTTTCGGGAACCCGGAAAAGAACCCTGCGCTCATTGAAAAATCCAAAAGAATTCTGGATCTTGCCAAAGATCTGGAATGTGATATTGTAACCACGCACATCGGTGTTGTTCCGGCAGATCCCTCCCACGACCGCTATAAAATTATGCAGGAGGCCTGCTTTACCCTCAGCCGTTTTGCCGATGATATGGGTTCTCACTTTGCGGTAGAAACCGGACCGGAACCGGCCAAAATTCTGAAAGAATTTTTAGACAGCCTTTCTTCGCACGGCGTAGCCGTCAATTTTGACCCGGCAAACCTGGTTATGGTACACGGTGAGGATCCAGTTGAAGCGGTTCATACCCTGGGCGATTATATTGTACATACCCACGCCAAGGACGGCATTAAGCTTTCCGACTGCAATCCGGAAATTCTCTATGCAGTCATTGAGCATGAAACGTTTGCGCAGGAAGCACCTTCTTTTGAAGAGGTTCCTCTGGGAGAGGGCAAGGTGAATTTCCCCTCCTATTTACAGGCTTTAAAAGATGTGGGCTACGATGGATTTTTAACCATTGAACGAGAATGCGGCGACAACCCTCTTGCCGATATCACCAAGGCTGTAGAATTTCTGAAAAAAATGATTTGACACAAAGAGGTGCTTTTGCATGAAAACTGTCTTTAAAAACGCAAACCACGGTGCTGTTGACATCGTCACAGAGGACGGAAAAATTGTCGAGGTAGGAAAGACCGACCAAACAGGAATCGACCTGGGCGGTGATCTTGTCTATCCCGGCCTGGTGGATATTCACTCCCACGGATGTCTCGGTTATGACACAATGGATCAAAACAGACTTCATGAAATGTCCGTCTTTCAGGCACAGAACGGAATCACCGCCTGGCTGCCCACGACCATGACTATGGATATGGATACCATCCGCTCGGTGGTAAATCCGCCTCTTCCAGAATTTTCCGACGGTGCAAATGTTTTGGGTTTTCATATGGAGGGCCCTTATATCTCTCCGAAATACAAAGGTGCACAGAACGAGAGCTATATCCGGCTTCCCGACCTTGACGAATGGAATTCTCTGGATCATATTAAAGTGGTTACCATTGCGCCGGAACTCACCGGGAGCATGGATTTTATCCGGAACTGCAAAGCGGTGGTTTCTCTGGGTCATACGTCTGCGGATTTTGAAACCGCAGCGACCGCCATGGATGCCGGTGCCGCTTGTTTGACACACACCTTTAACGCCATGCCTCCTCTGCATCACAGAAATCCGGGTCCCATCGGCGCAGCCATTGTCAAAAACATCTATGTCCAGGTTATCTGCGACGGACTGCATATCCATCCCAGCGTCATTTTAGGACTGTACCGCATTTTCGGGCCGGATCGGATGATTTTAATCAGCGATTCCATGCGGGCCACCGGAATGCCGGACGGCATATACGAATTTGGCGGCCAGGAAATTACCGTAAAGGATACGGTAGCCAAAACCCGGGAAGGCGCCATTGCCGGCAGCACCTCTACTCTTTTTGACTGTGTGAAATGCGCCGTAAGCTTTGGTATTCCCCGGGAGGATGCGTTCCGTATGGCCTCCGCAACACCCGCTGCCCTCTGCGGGTTTTCCAAAGGAAAACTCGCACCCGGTTTTGATGCGGACTTTATCACTGTGAAAGAGGATCTCTCTTTGACAGGCGTCTACATCGGCGGCCGAAAAATACGTTAAATTCTTCTCACTGCTGATTGTTCCGCAAT
>CATVQN010000088.1 GCA_958346135.1 uncultured Eubacteriales bacterium
GTTGTAAAAGCCTCGGTAGTTGACATCAATGGGGGTGTCGTTAATGGTGAATTTCATGGAGCCGGACAAATCTACATTTCTTGCGTCAAAGTCAATGCCCGGCCGCTTATTTCCGCAGTGCGGACAGTAATAATCACCCAGCTGACTGTAGTGGAAGAAGCGGTATTCCTGCTCTTTTCCGCATTTGGCGCAGAATCGTCCCTCCTTCGTCTCATCAATCTGGGGCAGCACCTGCTCGGAGATTCCAAAATAGACAGCATCTCTGTTTTCGCCGAATTGTGCAGTCAAAGGATCGTCACCGTTTAAAATCAGCTTGACACCCTTTGCCATGTCGATGGCCTCGTTTAAAAGATCCATGGTAATATCGATTTCTCCATAGCGGTCCAGCTGATCTCGAAAAAGATTGGTAATAATCATATAATCGGGAGTGAGATGGGCAAAAACCCGGCGTGCCGAGGCTTCGTCAATCTCCAGTACCGCCCAGTCTGCACGAAAATGACCAAACAGATCACAGGCCTGCACAAATGCAGTGGCGATACCCCCCAGCATATTGGCACCCAGGTTATTGCAGACGGTGGTATAACCGCTCTTTTTCAGAACGGTATTGAGAAGATTGTTGGTGGTGGTTTTCCCGTTGGTGCCGCAGGTCACCACAATACCCTTTGTAATATTCTTTGAGAGAATCCGGATTAGGTTCGGGCATAGCTTCAAAGCAATAACGCCCGGAGTGGAAGAGGATTTTTTTCCGAGCATTCGGCCGGCAATTCCGGCCAGCTTTGCCGCCCAAACGGCAAGTAGCTTTCTCATTGGCACAGTCTCCTTTGTGTTTTCTTGCTTAGGCAGATGATATCAGCCTAAACTTATTATACCGACTGTGCAAAAAAAATACAAGGGTGTAACTCTTAAATTATTGTTACAGTTCGCACTATTTCAGGGTATTCAAATAGTCGCCGATGCACGCAGCTGCAAGGGAAAGCCCGTAAACCGCCTCAGAGAGGCTGTTGCCGCTGGAGCCGGTTTCGATAATCATGCTGGCATTGGTGGTGTGAGCATTGAAACGTTCACGGCGGAGATTGATATGCCGCATCAGGGTCGGATAACGGCGGTTAATTGCGTCTTGAAAATGAATGGCATTTTTGATGTTTTCCTGCCAGTTGGGATTGTAGAGCCCCTTTTGGTCTGTGCCCACCACAAACATCAGCTGTGCGGCCGGTTTTCCGTCGATTTCTGTTACCACCCTGGCCTTGGTATTGTCGGCATAGACGATGGAGTCTCGGTGGATGTCAAAGACAATCTGAATGGAAGGATATTGCTTTAAATAGTTCTCAATTGCAGTAAGTGCGTGGGCATAGGAGCCGTTAAAGGAGGGATAGTCATGCAGTGTGGTATCATGCAGCGTTTCAATTCCCTTTTGATTGAAAATATCACAGATAGCGTTCCCGGCCTTTATGACGTTTTTTTCCGGGTCGGTGCTGCGGTCACTGGCGGTAATGTCGTAGACGGTACTGTTTTCCGGCGCATAGGCTTCGGTGGCATGGGTATGGATGATCAATACCTTCGGGCCAGAGCCTTTCATATCGATCGACGGCGGCGTAGCTAGCATTTTTTCCGTATCTACCGTATAAGATGTTTCGTTTCCCAAAACCACCTGTGTGCCGCCATCTTTATTGGGGGAGGCGTCAATACTTTTGATGGCGGCCCGGTTTTCCTCCGGAATATCTGCCGGTATAGCGGGAGTCGGGGTGGGAACGAGCTTAGCCGGACTTTCGGTTTGAGGAAGAATTTCTTTTTCGGAATTTGCGGTGCGGGCGAGTTTTCCTATACCGGTTTTTTCTACGGCGGTTGTCAGCGGAATTTCACCGGCAAAAATCGTGGACGGCGACTGAGGATTAAAGTGCAGTATAAGGCTTTGAAGGCGCTCTGCCCGGTGCAGTATCCGACTTTTGATGTTGAGGTGCTCGGGGACTGCCGTGCCGGCCGCAGGCAGGACATTTTCAATGATGCGCTCCGGATCCGGCCAAAGCGTTTCGGACGTGTTCCGCAGCGAAAACCGCAGCGCAGAAAAGGAGAGAACGCCTGCCAGCAGCAGACATCCGGTCAGAAAAATTTGGCGCAGCAGTTTTTTTCCGTCAATAATAATTGCTTTGTATTTTTTCATAGTATGCCTCCGGCTTGTCTTATGGTTTTATTCTCTATTTTATGAAAGAAAGCATCCGGCTAGAACGGAAAAAGCCAGAAGGAAGCTAGAAAGAAAGACAGAAAGACGAACCGCAGGTTCATCAAGCCGGGAAAGCGGAGGAGGGAGCGCTTTTGGAAAAAAGAAATTTTGGATTAACGGTTGAAAAAAAAACGCCGATGTGCTATACTGAAACAATAGAAAGCAGGTGGTCACAGATGTCAAAAAAATCGAATGGACAAGAGACCTTGCATCGCACCTCCATTGGCGGTCAGGCCGTCATGGAGGGAGTTATGATGCGAGGCCCTAAAAATATTGCCACGGCGGTGCGGAAGCCGGACGGTGAGATTGTAGTCGATAAGCAGGAGCTGGGTAAGGTTCGCACCGGAAAATTTGTAAAGCTGCCCATTATCCGCGGTTGTGTGAATTTTTTCGATTCCATGATTGTAGGGGTCAAGGCGCTGATGTTTTCGGCGCAGTTTTTTGATGTGGACGAGGAGGGAGAATCGGTGGAGCAGGAGCCGTCCCGGTTTGAGGCCTGGCTGGAGAAAAAACTGGATTCCGAGCGGGCTATGAATGTGGTACTTTATTGTTCGGTGATTCTCTCTTTGATTTTGAGTGTCGGTTTGTTTATCCTTTTGCCGGCATTTTTGACCGGGTTTCTGCGTTCGGTTATCAGCAGTCAAATCTTACTGACTTTGATTGAGGGCGGCGTCCGAATCCTGATTTTTGTTTGTTATCTGGGGCTTATGGCACAGATGAAGGATATCAAACGTGTTTTCATGTATCATGGGGCGGAGCATAAATCTATTTTTTGTTATGAACGTGGTTTAGAGCTGAATGTAGAAAATGTGAGAAAACAGCAGCGGTTTCACCCCCGCTGCGGCACCAGCTTCTTACTGATTGTAATGGTGATTAGTATTTTAGTGTTTTCCATTATTCCCTGGGATGCGGAAACCTTTGGCGCAATTCCGGGGATCGGTCCGTATCTGGTGGCAATTCCCTGGGTGATTACCAGAATGATTCTCCGGCTGCTGCTCTTGCCGGTGGTTGCGGGAATTTCCTATGAGATTATTAAGTATGCCGGCCGTCACGACAACGCTTTCACTAGAATCATCAGTGCGCCGGGAATGTGGTTTCAGCGCATTACCACCAATGAGCCGGACGATTCCATGATAGAGGTGGCGATTGCTGCTTTGACTGCGGTCATTCCGGAGAATAAAGAGGACGATAAGTGGTGATAAAAATGGAAAAGATAACGCTGCAGAGCCTACGCAGAGAGCTGTGCGCAATGTTTGCACAGCAAGGCATTGAGAGTCCCGAAGCCGATTCGGGACTCCTTCTTATGTATGCCCTAAAGCTGGATAAAACCCGGCTGCTTCTGGATAACCGGGAGCTGACATCAGCAGAGCGGCAGCAGATTTTTGACTTGGCAAACCGCAGAATGATGAGAGAACCCATTTGGTATATTATCGGCCGCTGTCCCTTTATGGATCTGGAATTTTCCGTCAATTCCTCCACCCTAATCCCCCGGCCGGAAACTGAGCTTTTGGTGGAGGAAGCGGCAAAATACCTGCCGCTGACTCGATCCGTTCGGCTTTGGGATATTGGCTGCGGCAGCGGTTGTATCGGAATTGCGCTGGCGCATTTGCGGCCGAAGCTTTTGGTGACGGAATTGGATATTTCACCTGCGGCATTGGATACCGCAAGGACAACGGCTGTGCGATACGGACTCGCAGACCGGATTTCCTTTGTCTGTCATGATATTATGCAGGGGATGCCGGAGCTTGAGAAACCCCGGATGATTGTCTCCAACCCTCCCTATATTCCGAGCGGAGATATTGCGGGACTTCAAAAAGAGGTGCGGGATTTCGAGCCGGCTGCAGCGTTGGACGGCGGAGCGGACGGCCTGAATTTTTATCGCAGAATCATTGTGGATGCGCCCTTGGAATCCGGTGGTATTCTTGCCTTTGAGAGTGGTTTTGACCAGGGAACTGCCGTGACGGAAATGATGGAGCGGTTCGGATACCGGGATATTTTGCTGCGGCAGGATTATGCCGGGTTGGATCGTATCGTAATAGGGCGGCGAAAATAAATCGCCGCCCTTATTTGTGTTCGAAAACTGTGTATGGGAAAGATTCCGTTTATTTTTTTTGCAGATCCCGAAGATTAAACCAAGCCTTTATGCCCGGATAGGCGGCGGTATCCTCTAATTCTTCCTCAATACGCAAAAGCTGGTTGTATTTAGCGACCCGATCGGTACGGGAGGGGGCGCCGGTTTTGATCTGGCCGGCGTTCATGGCCACCGCCAGGTCTGCAATGGTGGTGTCCTCCGTCTCGCCGGAGCGGTGGGAGATGATGGCGGTATACCCGGCACGGTTGGCTGTACGCACAGCGTCTAAGGTTTCGGTTAGAGTTCCGATTTGATTGACCTTGATTAGGATGGAGTTTGCCGCACCGCTGTCGATGCCCTTTTGCAGGCGGCTTGTATTGGTGACAAAGAGATCGTCGCCCACCAATTGTACTCGGCGGCCAAGACGTTTTGTGAGCATTTTCCAGCCTTCCCAATCCTCTTCGGCCATTCCGTCCTCAATGGAGATAATCGGATATTTTTTCACCCAATCCTCCCAGAAAGCCACCATTTCGTCACGGCTGAAGAGCTTTCCCGTTTTCCAGAAGAGATAGCTGCCCTCATGCCCCTGTTTTTTTGCTTCTTCGTACATTTCGGTAGAGGCCGGATCTAAGGCGATGCGAAAATCGGTGCCCGGTGTAAATCCCGCTTTTTCAATGGCTTCGGTAAGCAACTGAACGGCCTCCTCATCATCGGCGAGGTTGGGTGCGAAGCCGCCCTCGTCTCCCACTGCGGTGGAATAGCCTTTGCTCTTTAGGATTCCTTTCAGGGTATGAAAGACCTGGGTACACCATTGCAGAGCCTGGTGAAAGCTGTCGGCGCCTGTGGGCATAATCATAAATTCCTGACAGCTGATGGAGTTATCGGCGTGTTTACCGCCGTTAATGACGTTCATCATGGGAACCGGAAGGACGTGAGCCTGTACCCCGCCGATATATTGATAGAGGCTCTCGCCCACTGCAATGGCGGCTGCCTTTGCACAGGCCAGGGAAACGCCCAAAACGGCATTTGCCCCAAGCTTACTTTTATTCGGGGTACCATCGAGTTGCATCATGGTTTGATCAATCAAAGCCTGGTCTAAAACGTTCATGCCGATCAGTGCTTCACAAATGGGGCCGTTTACATTTTCTACAGCCTTTTGAACACCTTTTCCGCCGTAGCGGCTCTTGTCCTCGTCCCGAAGCTCGCAGGCCTCAAAGGCTCCGGTTGAGGCGCCGGAGGGAACGGCGGCACGACCCAATATGCCATCCTCTGCGAGCACATCCACCTCTATGGTGGGATTTCCCCGGGAGTCCAAGATTTCCCGGGCCGTTACGTCAACAATTCCGATATATGCTTTCATATAAAAACCTCCTGTCTTTTTTCTCAGTCTGTCCCAATCC
>CATVQN010000089.1 GCA_958346135.1 uncultured Eubacteriales bacterium
ATTCCTTACCGCTTTCGTTGGAGGAATTATTGGATATATTGTGAAAAATATTTTTAAGTAGAGGAGGGAATCATGATGAAAGTATCAGCAGGAACCATAGCCAGAACCATCTGTTTGGCGCTGGCGCTCATAAACCAGATCTTGACGGCAACCGGACACAGCATGATCAACATTGCAGACGATGACATCAACACGCTGATTTCCACAACCTTTACCATTGCAACAGCGCTTGCCGCCTGGTGGAAAAACAACAGCTTTACCAAGGCGGCGCTCAAAGCAGACAAGGTAATGAAGGAGGAAAAGGCCAATGCGAATCGGAATTAACTGCGGTCATACCATAAGCGGAAAACCGGGCTCCGGTGCAGTAGGATATCTGATTGAAAGCGATGAAACCCGTGCGGTAGGCTATGCACTGATAGAGATGCTGCGCGCACAGGGACATACGGTGATTGACTGCACCAACGATGTTGCCGCATCCGAATCGGAAAATCTAAAAAATATTGTAACTCTGGCAAACGCCCAACACCTGGATGCCTTTTACAGTATTCACTTCAACTCCGGCGGCGGAACCGGCACCGAAATTTACACCTACGGGGGACGGGATACAGCAAATGCCGGTATTATTTTAGAAAACATAACGCAGCTTGGATTTTCGGACCGCGGCATCAAAAACGGCTCTAACCTCTATGTTATTCGCCATACCCACGCACCGGCAGCCCTGATTGAGGTATGCTTTGTGGATTCCGGAAAGGATGCACAGCGTTATCGTAAGCTGGATGCCAAAAGGATTGCGGAGGCGATCTGTTTTGGAATTGACGGAAAAGAAATAGAAGAAAGTGAGGAATTGACCATGACGCAATATGAGGAACTCAAACAGGAGATCCATGATTTAACCGAAACGGTGAAATCTTTGGCAGAGGAGATATATGACTTAAAACACCCCATGATTTACAATTACATCGATGAGAACATGCCCGAGTGGGCAAGACCTACTGTGCAAAAGCTGGTAAACGAAGGTATTTTAAAAGGTGATGAAACCGGTCTAAACCTAACGGATGAGATGCTGCGGATTCTTGTTATTTTAGATCGGATGATGGATTTTCAAACCAATCGTGAATAGAAAGTGCCACAATCCTTCGCAGGATTTCCTATGTAACAAAATGCGCCGAAGATGCTAAGCATCTTCGGCGCATTTGCCGTTTCGGCTCTATTATATTGGGGGAACAGAGCTTGAAACGGCAATCTATTTCAATACAGAAATAGCATCAGTAATGGTTTTTTCAAACGCCTCTCTGCCGTATTTGTCAACCTCGGCTTTGTTTTTCTCGCCGTGGGTCAGGCAGCCTGCACCGCCGATACAGCCTCCGATGCAGGCCATTCCTTCCACAAAATTGGCGTCCAGAACATTCCTGCTCTTTTTGAGAAGCGCCATCCGACAGGCATCAATGCCGTCGCAGGAAATCGCTTTTAATTCAAAATCCTCTATACCGTGTTCTTTCAGTCCCTCTGCAACTGCATCGGCAAGGCCACCGCATCTGGCAAAAATTCTGCCATAGTAAGAGGCATTGTCCAGAACGCCCTCACCCAGCGTAGTAATATCCAGATCTTTGCTGTCAAAAAGCGCCTGCAGCTCTTCAAAGGTAATACAGGAGTCTACATATGGACGAACCTCCTCCTTCTGGATCTCCATTTTCTTAGCGGTACAAGGGCCGATAAAGACAACTTTGATATTTTCCTGGTGTTCTTTCATATATTTTGCAATGGTCGCCATGGGGGAGAGATTATGCGAAACCATCGGGGATAAATCCGGAAAGCTCTTATGAATATAGTCCACAAAAGCCGGACAGCAGGAGCTGGTTAAAAACCCCTTTTCCGCAAGCTCTTCGGACTCGGCATAGGCCACCATATCCGCACCCAAAGCCGCCTCAACCACTGCATAGAACCCCAGCTCCTTCAGTCCCTGAATCACCTGACCCAGCTTTGCATAGGTGAACTGACTGGAAATCGATGGTGCAACTAGGGCATAAACCTTATATTTGGTATTATTCTGGCTCTTTTTAATCATATCAATGCAGTCTAAAATATAAGACTTATCCATGATTGCGCCAAAGGGACACTGATAAACACAGGCGCCGCAGGCAATGCATTTTTGGTTGTCAATAGCCGCCGCCTTGTTCTCGTTCATGGAGATCGCTTTTACCTTGCAGGCGTTTTGGCAGGGACGCTTCCGATTGGCAATGGCTGCGAAAGGACAGACCTTGGCACAGGCACCGCAATCCACACACTTGGATTTATCGATGTGCGCAACATGGTCATGGTCAAAGGATATGGCACCCCTTTTACACACATCCTCACAGCGGTGCGCCAGACAGCCGCGGCAAGAATTGGTCACCTCATAGCCGCCCATGGGACATTCGTCACAGGCCGTCTCGATCACCTCAATCACATTGGGGTTTTCCGGATCACCGCCCATAGCAAGCCGAACACGATCGGCCAGAATGGCCCGCTCTTTGTATACGCAGCAGCGCATGGTAGGGGTGTTTCCGGGAACAATCTTTTTCGGGATGTCCAGCAGGTTTTCCAGCAGGGTATCCGCCCAGGCCTGGCGCGCCACTTCCCGCAGCACCTTATATTTTAAGTGTTGTACCTTGGTATCAAATTTTCGCATAGACTTTTCTCCCTCTTAAAAATAGCTGACCTTGATTCGCTTTCCCATCTGCTTTAAACACTCCGAAAGCTCTTTCACAAGGTTCATTTTGATATTAAAGTTAATGGGCAAATTCGGATTCTGGTGTGCCGGGTTGACAGCTCTGCCCACATAAAAGTTAATGTCGGTAGCCTCTTCAAAAAGGATCCTGCAAATCAGAGATGCACCGTCACGCTTATAACCCCAATGGGTATAGCTTTCGTTGCCGCTCAGGTAATCCTTTGCGTATTCCAACACCTTGTTAATGGTAATCACACCCTCGGTCACCAAATCCACACCCTCAATTTCCGCAATGGGCGGAACATCGGAATCCTCAAAATTCAGCGAAGGCTTGATGGGCTTTCCCAGGTACTTGGCTGCAATCGACGATGTGGTACCGCCGCAGACAATATGCTTGCCCTCCTTGGAAAAGAACAGCGACATCATTCTGTCGCTATCATCACGGTGAGAGGGCGGGCCGAACAGCAGATTCACCGGCACACGCTTGCGCACCCGAATCACACAGGCGGTAGCGTCATCTCCAGGCTTGCCGCCGTACAGCTTATTGCACTCGTCCACCAAAATGGTAGCCAGGGTCTTGGCGGTAAAATCATTGATCGTCAGTGGCTCTAAAAATTCAATAATATCCTCTCGTTTCCAGCCGAAATTATAGGCAAGACCAATTCCCGCATGGGGACAGCCATCGCTCATGGCCACAAAAATGTCGTTTTCCTGAAGGCTAATAACCGACTTATAAACCTTCTTTCCGCCGATATTCATTTCGGTTTTGGGATAATCATAGTTTTTATAATCGCGTATTAAAATGACATGGGGATTGTCATACTGAATCACCTCAGCGTAGGTATTGTCAATCAGATGAATGATGGTGAAGGTGGAATACGCCACACCTCTGACACTGCATATGGGCAAGGTAGCCGCAATGGTAGAAACACATTCCTCTAAGGAAAGCTCCGCCGCCATCATGGTAGAGATAATCTTGGATGTCAACGTGGAGAGAATACTCGCCTTCACGCCGCTTCCCAATCCGTCTGCCAGAACCACAACCGTAGAGTTCTCACCCTGTTCCACTATGTCCACATGATCGCCGCAAAGCTGTTCGCCGTAGTGATTGATGCTTTTGTAGCCAATGTCGGCACATAAATTATTCATCGGAGATCGTCTCCTTTAGCTTAGACAGCGCAATCTTGGTTTCGGCGGCAGTCTCACCCAAAAGGGAGGCAATTTCCTGAACAATCCGCATCTGCTTATCCACCACCTTATCGGCAATTTCTACCGTCTGGCGGCTGATATCCTCCTTCCGCTCTCTGGCGTTTTCCTCCTCTGTAATATCACGCAGAATACAAATTAAAACCCGGTATTCCTTATCATATACAATGGTTTGTTCCACATAGCGCTCATATTCCGCAAGATAAACCCGCTTGTCCTTAAT
The DNA here is from genome assembly GCA_958346135.1 of uncultured Eubacteriales bacterium. Lineage (GTDB taxonomy): Bacteria > Bacillota > Clostridia > Monoglobales > Monoglobaceae > Ructibacterium. The sequence continues at coordinate 4,137 of CATVQN010000089.1, forward strand.
GTTTTTACCGGTTTCCAGCACCTCCATGAACAGGGTCGGGTCCAGGATCCTAACCACCTGATCCCCCAAAATATCATGGATATTCCGGATATGCATAATCCGCATAGCCGCCGTATTGATCTGCTGAACCTCCAGCTTTTCGTTCAGTACCATCAAGCCGTTGGGCGTATTGTTGACAATATTGTCCGAAAAGCTCTCAGCCTTATCTTTTAAGTACGGCAGACACATTGAGATTTCCGCCTTGCCCTGGTAAATGGCAACCGCCTTATCCCGGCAGGTATTATAGCCGCAGGAGCCGCAGTTTAACTCATCCGATGGCTTGAATTTTCCCATCTGCCGCAGAATTTCGTTAATCTCCTGGTCGGTGGGCGGCTGAAGCCGGCGCTCAATGACAGTGAAATTCTTCCGAATTTCCGGCGCATCCGGCTGCGGGACCTCAAAATCGTATTTCCCCGCAAAATCCGCTACCGCTTTATAGTCCTTCACCGGAGAACGATGGAATTTCTCCATAACCGGGCCGCCTACACAGCTGCCCACACAGGCCGACATCTCGATAAAGCACTTATGCACCTTTCCGTCCTCAATTTCTCGCAGAGCGGCTATGCAGTTTTCCACCCCGTCAATTGCCATATAGGTATATTCGGGATTCTCCTGCATCATGGTTTTTAAAATTCCGCCTGTAGTAGGAAAGAACCTGGCACGGCTGTGTGCGTTTTCATCCCGCTTTGTCTCCAGCACGATGTTCTTCTCTTTGAACCATCGGGTCAGCTCGTCAAAGGTGAGAACCGCATCCACAATTCCCTCATAATAATCCGCCTCGTCTTTTTTGGCAACACAGGGGCCGATAAATACAGTCTTTGCGTTGGGAAACCGTTTTTTAATATCCAGGCAGTGAGCCTGCATAGGTGATACCACATCCGCAAGATAGGGAAGCTCCTTGGGAAAATACTTCTGAACCAGCAGATTGATGCTGTGACAGCACGAAGAGATGATCACGTCCATATTTGCCTCATTGACCAAACGGTCATATTCCCGTTTGACAATGGTTGCGCCGATGGCAGTCTCCTCCGCACCGGCAAAGCCCAGCTGCTTTAAGGCCTTTTGCATCGCCTCGATTCCCACATTCTCATAATTGGCAATAAAGGACGGTGCAATACTCACCCAAACCGGGGCATCGCCCTGGAGAAGCACCTTTACCTTTTCGGTCTCGTCCACAATCTGCTTGGCATCCTGAGGACAGACAACAAAGCACTGACCGCAGAGAATACATTCATTTCCGATAATATATGCCTGGTTACCGGAAAAACGAATGGATTTCACCGGACAATGCCGAATACATTTATAACAGTTTTTACAATTTGATTTTTTTAAGGTCAGACAGTCCGCCATGGCTGCAGCCTCCTATTGTTCTATTTTAGGGAGCATATTGTCCCGAAAAATGAGCTTGGACTTGCTGACTGCAATCAGCGCAGTCAGCAAGTCTGCATCATAAGTTTACTGCAGAGCACCTGCAACAGTCTTAGCAAAAAAATGTGTGACG
>CATVQN010000090.1 GCA_958346135.1 uncultured Eubacteriales bacterium
GCGTGAGTTTTTCTGTACCCTCTTTCTTTGCCTTTTTTACAGCTTCGGACTTATTAATAATGGTTTTTATATCCTCGTTCAGACTGCGGAACCCTTCAATTTTCATCAGAGCATCCATCGCCGCCGGATTTGCCATCAAGCGGGAGAGGGTATCGTTATCTACATTGACAAGCAGCGCACTTTCCCAGCGTTTGGCAAGCAGGGTAGCAGATGTGCCTGCCATAGCGATGTCCAGAACCTCGCCTGCATCAATCTGCCGCATGGTGCTGCCATCATAGGCAATGACCGGAAGAAAATTGATAAACTCCGCCACCTTCTTTTCCGGGTTGCCTTCATCAATGTTCAAACGGCAGCTGTAATCGGAAATCTGCTTGAGCGCTCGGTCAAGAGCAAAGTCAAATACATAACATTCCTTTTTGACAATTTCCTTTTTACCGCCGTCTGTCGTGATCTCCCACGGACTCTGCACCCGGAACGCTGCCTGAAAATAGGTTTCAGGGCTGGACAGATTGCGCAACATAAAAATGCCTGTCCATGGCTTGACTGTAACACCCGTTGTCAGCTTGCCACAGGAGAGGGTGATCGTTTTGCTCTCCAATGGATCACGCATGGATTTTTGCACCGGCTCCAGAGCCGCTGCACCAATTCCGGCTCCTGTACCTGCACAGACATTGATGGTGTAATCATGATAGAACGTATTCTGCTTCTGCATCAGCAGATTTTTCATCGCATAGCAGGAAGCCACATTGGGCAGAAACCAGAGCGTATGCTGCAACACATTCAGCAGACGAACATCGGCATACGGCATGGCGGGTTTCTTAGCTCCCAGCTTCAAATCATCCACACTGGTTTCCAGATAAGCACCCCGAATCAGATCCAGCCACTTCTGCACCTCGTTTTCATAGACGAAGCGAGCGTCCGCACCTTTGCCTTTGGCAGAGAAAAATACATTCAGGTCAAACTCGTTGAATTCGCCCTGCATAGCAATCTGACGGATGCTGTCCGGGATGCGGTAAGTCATCATCACCATGCGGGGCAGTGCGGCATAGGGATTTCTGCCTCCCTGCCAGTTTTCCTTTGCCCGCTGTTCATCCGAGTATGTCCAGTTGTAAATCTGATCCTCGATAAATTCACCAGAATTTAGCGCCCGAAACGGCGTACCGGACAGATACAGATAATACATGGTTGTGATAGGGAGGAACGTTTCATCGTAGGCGTTGCCACGGTCATACTTATCCATATCCTCACTGTCGTAGCTGTCCTCGTCCTCCTGCTCAAACAGCTTTTTGGCTGTATCTTTCCATGCTCCGAAGTGGTACTCATCAAAGATAACCAAATCCCAGTTGGTGGAATGTACCCACTCGTTTTTTGCCTTGATGCCGCCGGTTTCCTTATTTACGCCCAGATAGTCCTGAAAAGAGCCAAAGCAGACGATAGGGCGGGACTTGTCCGCTGTTTCATAGGTCAATTTTGTGTTGCGGCTGATAAACTGCCAGCCTTCAAAATCAATGTGGCTGTTCAAGTCCTCCTGCCACGCACTGACGACAGCCGGCTTGAAGGTCAGAATCAGAATCTTCTTGAACCCCATTCGTTTTGCCAACTGATAAGATGCAAAGGTTTTGCCGAATCGCATTTTGCAGTTCCACAAAAACTTGGGGTAGCGTGTAGAGTCCTCCTCATAAGCACTCTGAAAATAAGCGGCGGTTTTGTCCACGGCTTCCTGCTGTTCCGGGCGCATAGAGAAGCTGTTGACTCGATTCTCCACATTGGCAGTATGGTTTTTGACGGCCAGCACAGCCGCCCGGACATCGTCTACGGTACAGCGAAACCATTCGCCGCCCATGCCGGCAATCTGTTTGCGTTTCAAGATACGGTGAACATCATGGTCAGTGAACGAGGAACCATCTGAATACATAGCACTTTCCCGGTAGACAATACGATAGGGAACGCTGCCGTCCGGTCGTTTGGTGGGGTACTGCTGGGCAACACGCTTGTCCACATCAATGGCGGTATAGCCCACCTTCAAAAGCCCTTGATACTGCGGGTTGGTGTCCTCGTAGGCGTAAATCATCGGGTGGGCATTAGGACGCTGCGGGAAGAAATCAGTTGCCATTGTCATCACCGCCTAACTCCATGGGCTTAATCATGGACTCGATAAAGGCAATCTCATCATCTGTTAATCCGTATTTTTCGTAAAGTTCCTCATCTGTCCATGATTTTGAAAAATCCTGTTGAGGAACCAATTGGTAAACGCCTTTTGCCGCATTTTGCGAATTTTTTTTGAGCAATACTAAAAATCTAAAAAATCTGGTTGCAATATATGACATTACATTGATGCATTCATTTTTATCTCTAAAAGGGCCAATTACCAAATAACTTTCATTGCACACAGTGTTCGGAGCTCCGTAAAATGGCTTCGGAAGGATTGGATGTGGAAAAGAATCGCTACCACTTCCTGCTTTTGCAATATACACTTTGTGCCAAGGAATCATGTCATGCCCTTTAGTAATTTTAGAATATGGTACAAATGCCGTACTTCCTTGTACCTCACGATCATTTCCACTTACATAAATCATCAAGTCATCATCTGACAATTTTGATCTATTTCCTTTATAGGTATTAGGTATCCCAAACGGTAATCTTGTACTAATCAACGACTCCATTGACTTTTCTGTTTTACTCATAACTTTGTGGAGAATATCAACCGCTTCATTATATCGAATAAAAGTCTCACATCCTTCTTCCAATAACGGACGAATAGTGGGTTCAAACACAGTATTTCCTTTGTGTGAATACACCTCACAATCGCCGTAGTTATCTCTTTCCCATAAGAAATAAGACACGCCACCTTTTATTTGTACTCCTGCAAAACAATCTGATGCTTCCGGAAAATCATGAATTATCCTGATTCTTTTATCATGAAGCATCTCATCTCGAAATTCATCCAATCCTTTTCCACCAGTAAACCATCTGGAAGGTGTAATCATTGCCATATATTTGGGTTTAAGCTTTTTTGCTTGACTAACAAATAATTGGTAAATTGGTTTTGCACTTGCTCCATTTCCACCTCCATCGCTCAACTGATACGGCGGATTGCCGATTATTACATCAAATTTCATCTTGAATATTTCCTCCGGTTTGATCGTATGTATCCACTCATAGGCATGGGTTTCCAGCTCGTCCCCTCGCTCATATTCACTTTCAGATGCACCGCAGAACAGGCACTTGCCGTTCTGCCATCGGTGCGGTATCCGCTTGTATCGGATGTTGCCGCTGGTGTCCTCAAAAAGCGCGATGGAATACTTGCTGTTGGGATATTTGGAACAATACACACTTCTCCGGGAGAGAAGGCTGGTCAGCTCGGTGATTGCGATGCCATACAGCTGCTTGTGAAAAATATGGTCGATACGTTCCTGTAAATCCGGGATTTCCTCTTTCAAGCCCTCAATCAGGCGTTTGGCAATTTCCCGCAGGAACACCCCGGACTTACAGGCCGGGTCGAGAAATGTTGCACTGCTGTCATGCCACAGTTCTTCCGGCAGCATATCCAGCATTCGGTTTGCCACCTCCGGCGGCGTGAACACCTCATCGTTGGACAAATTCGCCAGACAGGTGAGGATATCCGGGTTATACATATTGCTGTAAAAATCACTCATAATCCTGCACCCTTCTGTAATCGGTCAGCGGATATTCCTTGATGGGCGATGGGATAAATGCCTGAACTTCTTCGTCATACTCCCAGCCGATCATGAAAATATTCATCTGCTCCTCGTGTCCGTTCAGAAGCTCATCGAGTGCAAAATCACGACGTTTCATCTGATTGCCAGTAACAAGGCTCCACTCTGCAAAAACGATAGGAGAACCGTCTGCCTGGAGCATGGTGAGCGCATCTCCGCACAGGATATTTTTGCGCAGGATAAACCGTACCGCTTCCCGGCACTGTTCATTTGCCTGAGATTTGGCATTGGCGGTATATTCTTTGTCCCAGATGTCAAATAGCCGTTGGCGGCATTCCTCTGCGTTATCCTCCAAAATGTCAACTCCGTACAGGCTGGTTATTGCCAATACTGAGTACCGTTCATAATCAAAAGGGCTTTTACCATAACGGCTTTTTACCACTGCCAGCTTTCGGCTAAGAACTTCCGCAAGAAAATTCCCATTTCCGCAGGCTGGCTCCAAAAATCGGCTTTCAATCCGCTCTGTTTCCTGTTTTACAAGGTCGCACATGGCTTTTACCTCACGCTCGGCAGTGAATACCTCGCCGTGGTCCGCCACACGCTGCCTTGACTTTACCTGTTGTTCTGCCATTTCCCTACACCTCATATATCCATGCACTCGCCGAAAGGCAACCACCTACAAGATGGTGTACCTTTTCGCAGGTGCATTTTCGGGTGTTTGGGAAGAAGCAAAAGAGCTTTTGTTCACAGGTTTTGTCTAGAAAAAACCGGTGTTCTGTGGTATCATTTTCTTATAGCTAAAAAACAGGCATTTTACAGAAAGGTACACAATCCTGTAAAAACACCTGCTTACAATAACTTGGCTTTTTCGTAAATCTCCGCACGATAGCGGAAGGTGGAAAGCGGTATCCCGCACAGCTTTGCAGCGGCTGTGCCGGTGATTTTGCCGTTTTTCCATTGTTGGTACAAATGATGGAAGTTTTCTGGTAAAGGCGCTGGTGGTCTGCCGAAGCGGACACCTCTTGCTTTGGCAGCGGCAATTCCTTCAGCCTGACGCTGCCGGATATTGGAGCGTTCGTTTTCTGCCACAAAGGACAGCACTTGCAGGACAATATCGCTCAGAAATGTGCCCATCAGGTCTTTTCCTCGCCGTGTGTCCAACAGGGGCATATCCAGTACCACAATATCAATCCCTTTTTCTTTGGTCAAAATCCGCCATTGCTCCAGAATTTCAGAATAGTTGCGCCCCAGACGGTCGATGCTTTTGATATAGAGCAGATCGTCTTTTTTCAGTTTCCGTACCATTTTTCGGTACTGAGGGCGTTCAAAATCCTTGCCCGACTGCTTATCTATAAACAGATTTTTCGCCGGGATAGAAAGTTCTTTCAAGGCAAGAATCTGCCTGTCCTCATTCTGTTCTCTGGTGCTGACACGGATATAACCATATAAATTACCCATTGTTTTTCTCTCCTTTCTCCCGACCGGGGAAACAGTTCCCAAATCGGACATTTTTCATCTTATATGGTACAGGATACTTGACTCCTGAAAAAACAGACTGTGAAAATGCCGGGTGCAGACCCGGCATTTTGCAGTCATTTGCCCTGTAATCAGGCGCTTTCCTTCTCTGTACGCAAAACCTGAAGTCCGTGCTGTTTGGCGTATTCTCTGGCAGCAGCCCGCCGTTCTTCGCTGTACGGCGGAACCAGACGGATGGACAAGCGGGACTTATCAATCATATAGGTCACGCTGCCCTCAGTGGTGCTGCGCTCCAACTGGCACAACCGGGGATACTTTCGACTAAACTCGGCCAACCTGCGCTTCAGATCGGCATTGAAGGTGTAAATGCTGGCGGTATTTTCTGCTTCGTTCCAGTTGATAATGGTTTCTTTCTCATACTTAGACAGCTTCATCATAAAAATCCTCTCCTCATAATCCATTTCAAGGTTATGCTTGTTTCTCTTTTTCGTTCTAGTGGGAATTGCC
>CATVQN010000091.1 GCA_958346135.1 uncultured Eubacteriales bacterium
TTGCCCATGGTGCCGGACACGGTCATCCGGGTCAATCCCTCTACCCCTTCGGAGGGGAGATTCACCTCAAAATCCTCCTCGGAGGTCTTGTTGTCCACCCGCGCCTGTACCTTATAGCCCGCCGCATGAGAGGCCGCTATCACCGCATCATTGTAGGAGCCATAAGGAAATGCAATCATATCGCACGCATGGCCTAAATTTTTCTCGATCATATATTTGGACTTTCGCAGCTGAAGCACCAGCTCGTCCTGGGTCAAATTGGCAAGCTCGGTATGTCCGGACGTATGGGACTGAATCTCTATCAGTCCGCTGTTTTCCATCTCTCTTGCCTGTTCCCAGGTGAAGTGGGAATAGTTCACCACCCCATCTCCGGCCATAGCGCCGACCGTATCGGTCACCACAAAGATGGTGGCAGGAATATCCAGCTCCTTTAAAATGGGGAATGCAATCTCATAATTGCTGAGATACCCGTCATCAAAGGTGACGATAATGGGATTATCCGGCAGGGTTACGCTGTCATCGGTACAAGTTATATATTCGTAGTACCGGCGCAGACTGATCGGGGTAAAGTTCACCTTGATTGCCGTCATATGCAGCCGAAAATCATAGGGCGAAATCAGGGACACCTCGTTACCGCCACTAAATTCTTCGTCTGTAATGTGGTGATAGAGCAAAATGGGTACCTTGACATTCTTACGTGCCGGCTTTGCGTCCTGTTCCTGCTCCGGATTCTGGGTCCAATCGCCGCCATTTAGCTGAATCAGCCAGTCGGGCGGCTTCGACGCATATGCCGCAGAGGCCCCTATACTCCCCATCAGCAGCAGTGCCGCAAGAGTGGCTGCTGTTTTTTTAAACATTCCTCTTTTCATAATCACCAAAGACCTTTCCGGCCGCCGCAATCAGTTCGTCATTGTTCTCGGTGCGCAGCAGCCATGATAAAATATTCTCGGTTACCTCCGCCGGATTCCGATCTGCAAAGGCACGCCGAATCCGACCCATCATATCCAGCTCCTCCGACGTCAGCAGCAGCTCCTCCTTCCGGGTTCCGGATTTGGCAATATCCACTGCCGGGAATACCCGACGCTCCTGGAGTTTCCGGTCTAAATGCACCTCCATGTTTCCGGTGCCCTTAAATTCCTCATAAATCATATCATCCATCCGGCTTCCGGTTTCCACCAGCGCCGTTGCCAAAATGGTGAGACTTCCACCGTTTTCAATATTCCGGGCGGCACCGAAGAACCGTTTCGGCTTATACAGCGCACCGGGATCCAGACCCCCGGACAGGGTTCTGCCCGTCGGGGCAATGGTCAAATTATATGCTCTGGTCAGCCGGGTCAGACTATCCAGTAAAATTACCACATCCCGCTTATGCTCCACCAGCCGCTTGGCTCTCTCCAGCACGATCTCCGCCACCTTAACATGGTTTTGCGGTTCTTCGTCGAAGGTAGAATAAATCACATCGCCTCGGATGCTCCGCTGCATATCTGTGACCTCCTCCGGCCGCTCGTCAATGAGCAGAACAATCAGCTGCACCTCCGGATTGTTGGCGGTAATACTGTTGGCAATATTTTTGAGCAAGGTGGTCTTTCCCGCCTTAGGAGGCGCTACAATAATTCCTCTCTGGCCCTTGCCGATGGGAGCTACCAGATCAATCATCCGCATGGCATAATCGGTCTTTCCGGTTGTCATATGCAGCCGGGACTCCGGATAGACGGGAATCAGCTCATCAAAGGGCTTGCGGTTAATCGCAGCACCCACCCTGTCGCCGTTCACCGTCTGAACATACAAAAGCGCCTGATAACGCTCTCCCTCGTGCTGCATTCTGGCATTACCCACAATGAAATCACCGGTTTTCAGATTAAACCGCCGAATCTGCGCCTGGGGAACGTATACATCATCTTCGCCGGACTGGTAATTCTTACTCCGCAGAAATCCGTAGCCGTCTGCCATAACCTCCAGTACCCCGCTCATGAGATTGGAGCGGTGCACCGGATCGCTGTAGACAATCTCCCTCGTCTGGGCAGGGCGCAGCGCCATCTCCTGCTCCTGCTCCGGCGCCTCATCATCCTGTGTACATTCTGATTCCGGCTCCGGCCTATTTTCCTCCGCAGCTTCCGGCTGTTTTTCCTGCGGCTCAGGAGCCGCCTTAGCCGGCTGCTCCGGCTTCGGTTCCGGCTTTGGGCGGGGCCGTTCCTCGGTCTGCGGCTCCCGGGCCGGCTCTGCTTCCAGAATCGCTTCGATCAAATCCGCCTTTCGGTATCTCATTAAATTCTTGATTTTCAGACTTTTGGCGAGTTTCCGAAGCTCCTCCAGCTTCAACTTAACCAGTCCTTCTCGTTCCATCATTCCATTCTCTCCTTTTTTTCATTTCCATCACTCCAGGCCAATGGGAGTCAGCCTAAATTGATTGACTGCTGTCCGGCAGCAGCAGATGCAGTACCGGATTCTCCTGTGCTATGTACTTTGCGGCGACAGAGCGCTCCAACGATTCCTGCAAAAACGCATTCTCACGCAAAGGCACAAACGCCGATACCGCCGCCAGCAAAACACAGGCAATCAAAAAGCCTTCCGCAATTCCCAGCCCCAATCCTGCCAGGTGATTGAGAAAGCCAATGACCGGCAGGGATACAAACAGCTTTAAAAGCCGCTTCACTACCGCAAGCAACAGCCATACCACCGCCAGCACCAACAGAAAAGCCAGTAAATTTAACACCAGCTGGGTGAAATAGTTGGCAATTCCGGCATTCACAGACGCTTCGGCCCGCCGAACTGCGTCCTGCAAAAACTCCGGCAGCACCGCCGGCTGGCCGGTGCGTTCCAATTTTTTCTCAGCCATGGCAAATATCCGGTCATAAAGCACCGTCGTTCTGAAATATTCCGCCAGTACCGGATAGAGAATCCAGGCTAAAACCAGGGAAACCCCAAAAGAAACCAGGCGAAAGCACATCTTCACAAGACCGCTTTTCCAGCCCCAAAGCCCAAAGACGGCCACCAGTGCCAAAAGTGTCAGATCTGCCCCATTCAGCAATTCTGCCAGTGCCATGATACATCTCCTCCCTTATCAAGCTAGCGAAACCACATAATCTCTGCTCTGGAGACGCCCGCAGACAGTAGGGTTTTTCCGTTTCCAAAGATACCCAGACTTTTTACGTCGTGGTCGCTGACTACGGTCCTTCTTTTTTTGCCGCCGCTGCTGATTCTTGAAATATTCCGCTGACTGGCAACCACTATCATATCCTTATGCACCGAAAGGGCACTGATATGACTGTCGGCCTGATACCGACCCCTCAGCTTCCCCCGGGTGTTGTAAATTTCCAGTACGGCATTGCCGCGATTGTCACTGGTGACAAAGGCCAGCAGTTCGCCGCCGGAAATATCATATTTCCCGGGCTTTCTGCCTGCGAAGGAGACACTGTAGAGCAGTCTGCCGCCGCTGCTGAAGCCACAAAAATCCATGTCGGAAACTGCAATCAGCTTTCCGCCGACAAACCGCAGCTCTCCAACCAGACAGCCGGGGCGGTCTGCCGTGCGTACCACCTTTTTCTGAAACAGATCAATAAATTGGATTTTAGAATCCGCCTGTTCACCGCCGCTTAGCATTTGAGCAACTGCCAGGTACCGTCCGTTTTCACTGACGGCCACATCCATAATATAGCCGTCACCGCTATTCCAGCCAAAGACCTCCCGACCTTTTTTGTCCAGGACCGTCACCTTGCCCTTATAGCCGTCCGCCGCCGTAGCAAAGACACAAAGCCCTTTTTTGCTGACCTTGGCCGAAATAATATCCTTACCCAAATGAAAATCCCGGATTTTTTCGCCTTTTTTATAGAGCGCCGCCGCATTATTGCCGCCCAGATCCGCCGCCAGCACATAACTTCCCGCAGTTTCTACCACCGGCAAAGACATGGGACTGCTGACTGACCATTTCGTCTCGCCTTTTCGGTTGACTACCCGGATATTCTGTTTGTTATACATCAGAAGATCCTGCTGAAAGGCCTGCATGGTATAGACGCCGCCGGTGGAAAAATCCATCTCCAGAGTCCGGGTACGACGGGAGGGAATGGTGAGCAGCTCTATCGCAATCACCAGCACAAGCAGTGCCGCAACAATTAACACCGCAAGTCTTCCCGGATAAAAGGAGTAACTCCGACCAAAGGCCGAAACCGTAATACTCTTTCCCTTCCAAAGCACCGGCAGGCTATTTTCTTTTTTCTGATTTAATTGTTTTTTTCTAAACTTCAATTTCATGGCATTCCTTCCGTGCCGCTTTGGCCTCTCTCTCGAAAATCAAAATACACTCTCTTTAAAAACAGACCCTGCGGCGGTGCAGTCAAGCCGCTCTGCCGTCGGTCACAGCTCTCGATAATGGCCGGCAGGGATTCTGCCGAAATCCGTCCGAGCCCAATCTCTGCCAGAGTTCCGGTCATAATCCGTACCATGTTATACAAAAATGCATTCGCTTCCACCGTCACCGTGATGAGTCCGGGCTGCTCCGGATCCTCCTCCGCGCGGCAGAGCCGAACGGTGCGCACCGTGGTCTTTTGGCTGCCGCCGGCCGCCATAAATCCGGCAAAGTCGTGGGTTCCTTCAAAAATCGGCGCCGCATGGCACATGGCCGCCGTATCCAAACGATAGGGAATGTGCCAGCTATACCGGTTCAAAAAGGGGTTTCGCATTTGGCTGTTCCATATCCGATAGATATAACGCTTGCCCCGGGCAGAAAACCGGGCGTTAAAATCCTCCGGCACCTCCCAGGCTCCGGTTGCGGAAATATCCGAGCCCAAATGATAATTCAGGGCATAGGGCAGTTTGTCCACCGGGATTCCGGTCTCTGACCGAAAATTAAAAACATAATCCAGTGCATGGACACCGGCATCGGTACGGCTACAGCCGGTAACCCGAATTTGCTCCCCGGTCAGCTTGGTCAAAGCCTCCTCCACCGTCTGCTGGACGGTCACAGCGTTCTCCTGCCGCTGCCAGCCGTGATAGGCGGTACCGTCATAGAGGACTGCCATTGCAATATTTTTCATCGCTCATCTCCCCATCGGTTTTCCAAACAGTAAATTCAGGGCAATCACCCCCGCCGTCAGGCCGAGGAACACCAGCCATGCCCAAGCATCCTGTCTGCCGTATTTCAGTTCCTTGAGCCGGGTTCGGTTCTCACCACCCCGGTAGCAACGGCATTCCATGGCGGTAGCCAGCTCGTCCGCACGGCGAAAAGCACTGATAAACAGCGGAATCAAAATCGGCACCATCGCTTTGGCACGCCGGAGAATGTTTCCGGTTTCAAAATCGGCGCCCCGGGCAGACTGGGCCTTGATAATTTTATCGGTTTCCTCCATTAAAATAGGAATAAACCGCAAGGCAATGGACATCATCATCGCAAGTTCATGCGCCGGAACACCGATTTTGGAAAAGGGCTTGAGCAGCCGTTCCATCCCGTCGGTCAGCGCAATGGGCGAGGTCGTCAGTGTCAGCAATGAGGTTCCCATCATCAAAAAGGTTAGCCGCAGAATCATAAATGCCGCATAATAGATTCCCTGGCGGGTAATGGTAAAAATCCACCAGTGAAAAACCGGATCTCCCTGGGTCAGAAACAGATTAAACAGCCCCGTAATGACAATAAACACCAAAATCGGTTTTAAACCCTTG
>CATVQN010000092.1 GCA_958346135.1 uncultured Eubacteriales bacterium
GTATAGCATGATTATGAAAAAAAATCAAGAGTTTTTTATAAAAATTACAAAGAATTTTTTAAAAATACATGAAAAATAACCAAAGAATAGCAGATAAAATAGGAGAAAAGCGCTTTCGTTCAAGAGAGAGGTCGAATTTTGCCACAGACAAGTTGCCGGGCTAGTCGGACAGGAGTCAGCCGAGGCGGGAGCGGTTGACAAAAGAACGAAAATATTGTAAAATAAACAAATAGAGAGTTGTAGCATCATAACGAAAAATATGGTAGAGGAGGCGGTCAGATGCGGAGACAAAATAGGCGAAAATGGTTTCCGGCATGGATACTGGCGCTTCTTTTTTTATGCAGCGGACAAGGGGCGTTTGCACTGGATTTAAGCGGAGTTTTTCAGACGCCTCCCCCGATGCTGGAGAGCAGCGGTCCTATGCTGAAGATGTATGCCAAGACGCAGAAGGTTTCAGTAACGCCGCAGCCAAAAACGGTGTTTTGTCCGAAGGATAGCTATGAGAATATGGCTCGGCTCTATGACGGCGACACAAAGACGATAGGCGGCAGCGAGAACGGCGGCTGGGTGACTCTGGACTTAGGCGGCAGTTATCTCCTGTCCGGAGTCCGGATTTTACCGTCTGCTAAGAACGGCGCTTCTGCCGGCCGCTGTGTGGGAACAAAATTTTATGTGTCAACGGATAACAAGACTTTTTTGCCGGTGGCATCAATAGAACCGGACGGAGATGGCGCCTGTACTGCGGATTGGAAGGAACTTGCCTTCGGCGGCGCCGGAGAATTTCGGTATGTGCGGATGGAGCTTCCGGCCGGTGCGTATTTTGCAGAGGTGGAGTGGTTGGAGTATCCGGAATGGAAATATACTCCATCCAAAGAAAAAGGAAAACAGGATCTGTCCTTGCTGCTTTATGCTTATGACGCAAGAGAGGATATCGATGCCACTGTTTTGACCGCTATTTATAATAAGGATGGAATTTTAAAAAACTGTGCCGCTATGGGGCAGAACTTCACGCCGCAGACACGGCAGACAGTTGCAGTGGAGGTACCGAATCTGGTACATGAGCTGGGGGACAGCTGCCGTATCGTGGTTTTTGATAAGAGCGGCGGCCAAGCGCTGGCACAGCCCTTGGAATATCGATATAACGGAGCCTCTCGGAGTTTTTCTATGCCCAATCTCTTTTCGGATGATATGCTGTTTCAGGCAGATAAGCCATTGACAATTTGGGGCAGTGCGCCGGCGCAGAGCCGGGTTACCGTAACGCTTGAAAATCAAAAGGGCGGCAAGATTGTGGAGGAGACTACAGCGGGACAGGATTCGGACTGGGAGGCAGAGCTGGGAAGCTTTTCTGTCGGCGGAAACTACACCTTGAAGGTTCGTTGCGGAAAAGAGGAAAAAATTTATCAAAATATTTCCTTTGGAGATATATGGCTGTGCGTAGGGCAGTCCAATATGGACTATTATATGCTGGCGGGGAAGGATACAACGGCATATTTAGATTCCGAGCAGGGAAGGCAGGAGGTCAATAACCCTGATATACGCCTTTTGAATCTTTGGAACCGAGGTGTTGACGGTGCCGGGGCGCCGGTGGAAAATCTGCCGATTTTGCTGGGTGCAAACGCCTGGGCGGTTATGAATCGGGATGCCGCAAACTACTGCTCGGCAGTGGGGTATTATTTCGCACAGGGGTTACAGCAAAAGCATGATATTCCGGTGGGCATTATCGGTGCGGCGGTAGGTGATACAGAGATAAACCGCTGGCTGCCGTGCGGACAGAGCTACGGAAGCTTCAGTTCCACGGACGGCGGCTTGTTCTATAATCGTGTAGCGCCTTTTTCAAAGCTGCAGATTCGGGGCATTTTGATGTATCAGGGCGAGGCAGACTCGTACCGCACCCATCTGTCGGCGTTGCAGTATCGGGATGCCATGGCCGGGCTGGTGGATTGTTATCGGCAAATCTGGGGTGAGGATTTGCCTTTTTACTGGGCGCAGCTGACAAGGTATCACAAAGATGAAAGTGAAATTCGCGAGGGTCAGCGGCTGGCATTTTCTAAGATTGCCAATTCCGGCAATGCCGGCGTGATTTCGTTGATTGATCTCTGCGGTGAGTACGAGGCGGGAGCCGGTAACTGCCGCGAGGATATCCATCCCCATCAGAAAAAAGAGGTGGCAGAACGGTTTTTGCGCTTTGCCGAGCGGGATGTTTACGGCGGTTCCGAAACGGCAGTACAAGGCCCTGTCTATAAAAGTATGCGAATTGTGGGCAGCAAGATAGAACTGACCTTTGACTGCACCGGGGAGTTGGCGTTGCTGCCGGTTGGACGCTATGCCGACCGTGCCGGAGAAAAACTGATTGCGCAGAACGGTCTGGATACCGGCTCACCTCAGGAATTTGAAATTGCCGGGGCAGACGGAGTTTTTGTCCGGGCAGAGGCCGAGCTTCGGGGCGATAAGGTGGTGCTGTGGAGCAATCAGGTAAACAAGCCGACTGCGGCAAGATATGCTTGGGGTGCCTATCCTGAGATGCCGAATCTCACGGATGCCAGCGGTCTCCCGGCGCTGACCTTCTCTACTGAGACGGTAAAATAGTACGGAAGAAGATTACTTTTTTATGACAAATTTGAGGGAATGTTGACAAAAAAAGCCCGGTTGGGTATACTGAAACCAAAATACATGGGATCGTTGTGTGTAGGCGGAATCAACTGCCGGCGAAAAAAGGAGGCTGACTCATGCGTTGTTTATATTGCGGACATATGGAAAGTAAAGTGGTAGATTCACGTTCCACAGAGGACGGGTTGGCAATTCGCCGGCGCCGGGAATGCTTGCGGTGCGGAAAGCGGTTTACTACCTATGAGAAGATCGAAAGTGTTCCGATTATTGTGGTAAAGCGAGACGGCTCCAGACAGAGCTTCGACCGTGATAAGCTGCAGCGGGGAATTTTGAATTCCTGTGCCAGCCGGCCGGTTCCTCTTCATGTGATTGATGAGCTGCTAGACGAGATTGAAGCGGAAATTCATAACTCTCTGGCGCGGGAGGTCTCTTCTGAAAAAATCGGAGAGATGGTGATGGAGAGGCTGCGGGATATTGACGAGGTGTCCTATGTTCGGTTTGCATCGGTCTATAAGAAATTTAAGGATATTGAAACCTTTCAGCAGGAGCTGGCAAAGCTCAGTAATCAGCGCAAAGAGTAGGTGTATAGGCGCTATTCCTTGATCTCGACTTTATTACAGAGCTATTTTTTGTCAAAATCTCTTGACAATGGTATAGAAATGTGATAATATACATATTGTAGTTATGATGAGTATATGCGGCAGAAGAGTGAGGGAAACCTCACTCTTTCTCTTTGCAGTATGGAGGAAATGATGGCTTATTCAAAAACGGAACAAAAGATATGGGAGCTGGCAGAGCCAATTGTACAGGAAAAGGGCTGCTATCTCTATGATGTGGAGTATGTTAAGGAAGGCGGTATCTGGTTTTTGCGTGTCTTTGCGGATAAAGAGGAGACGGGAATCTCCCTGGATGAATGTGAGGAGATTAGCCGTGCACTTAGTGACGTATTAGACCGAGAAGACCCTATCGACCGAAATTATTATCTGGAGGTATCCTCTCCCGGTGTGGAGCGTAAGCTAAAGACATCGGAGCACTTTCGGCGGTACCTAGGTGAAACGGTGGATGTCGGCCTGTATCGGCCCATAGATGGGAGCAAGCAGCTGACCGGAGTTTTAAAGGACTTTGACGGCAAAACCATATTTTTGGAAACCGGAGGCCGGGTGCTGGAGATTTTGCAGAGCGACACCAGTGTGGTGCATCTGCACTTTGAATTTTAGTTTTCTTACAGTGTAATATAATGAAGATGGTTTTGCCTCGCTGCGACAGACGGAAACGGTGGGGTAAAAAACCTCTGATTAGAAAATAGAGAAGAACATCGGAAAGGGATGAGTAAAAAAATGAGTTCAGAATTATTTGAATCCTTAGAATTGATTGAGGAAGAAAAAGGAATTAGCCGCGATGTGATTTTGGATGCGCTGGAGAGCGCACTGATTTCCGCTTACCGTAAGCATTTCGGCGCAGCGCAGGATATTCATGTGATTTTTGAAGAGGAAACCGGCGCAATTCGGATTGTTGCCCGGAAACAGGTGGTGGAACAGGTAGAAGATCGGGAGAATGAAATTTCTCTGGAAGAGGCGAAAAGACTAAACGACAAATATGAAATCGGCGATATTGCAGAGATGGAGGTAACGCCAAGATCCTTTGGGCGGATTGCAGCCCAGACGGCTCGGCAGGTGATATTCCAGCGAATGCATGAGGCGGAGCGGGAAAAAATGGTCAGTGAGTATTCTGACCGTGAAAATGATATTGCAAGCGCAGTGGTTCGCAGAATTGAGCGTCGAAATGTGCTCTTGGAGATTGAAGATACGGAATCCGTGCTGATGCCCAACGAACAGGTTCGCAGTGACAACTACAAGGTGGGAGAACGTTACAAGGTCTTTGTGGTTGAGGTGGCCGATTCGGTCAAGGGAGTACATCTTGTCGTATCCCGATCGCATCCGGGACTGGTGCGTCGGCTGTTAGAGCTGGAGGTGCCGGAAATCGGTGAAGGTATTATCGAGATTAAAGCACTGTCTCGAGAACCGGGTTCTCGGAGTAAAATTGCGGTACATTCCACCAAAGAGAATGTGGATCCGGTGGGAACCTGTATCGGTCCTAAGGGAATGCGTGTACAGGAGGTCATTCACGAGCTGCGGGGCGAGAAGATCGATATTATCAAATACAGTGACGACCCGGCAGAGTATGTGGCAAATGCATTAAGTCCGGCAGATGTACTGTCCATTAAAGTGGATGAGGATAACCGTATTTGCCGTGTGCTTGTTCCCGCAAGTCAGCTTTCGCTGGCAATTGGACGGGAAGGACAAAATGTTCGGCTGGCGGCAAGGCTGACCGGCTGGAAAATTGATCTTAGTGCAGCGCCGGATGACGACTCGGAGACGGAAAAGACTGAAAATAGCGAGACAGAAATTCCAGAGGCTGAGGAAGTATGAGGCCGCTTCGGATGTGTATGGTGTGTCGGAAACGGCAGGAAAAGGAGCAATTACTTCGGATTACCCGGTTCGGGGACGGTGTCATTGCCGTTGACAGTAGTGGAAAAATGCCGGGGCGTGGAGCCTATCTCTGCAGATCCAAAGAATGTCTTATTTCGGCACAAAAGAGAAAAGTATTGGAGCGGGCTTTTTCTCAAAAGGTGAATCCTGAAATTTACAGTCAAATTTGTGAGATTGCGGAGGCAGAGGATGAACGCTAGGTTTTACGGGATGCTGGGTCTTGCTATGCGAGCCGGAAGATTGGTCCTGGGCGAAAGCAAGGTGGCCGATGCCGTGCGGAGCGGCAAGGCGGAGATGCTTATTTTAGCGGCAGATGCCTCGGCCAATACCGAAAAGAAATTTTTGAATATGACGAAACATTACGGAATACAGACCCTGCGCCCGGGTGATCGTACCTGTCTGGGTACGGCGGTGGGAAAGGCGGCCGCGGTAGTGATTGCGGTAACCGAGCCGGGGTTTGCCAGACAGCTGAGCCTTCTTTCTCAAACCGATGAAGTGTAAAATACAGCGGCGGCCG
>CATVQN010000093.1 GCA_958346135.1 uncultured Eubacteriales bacterium
ATTATACAACAGCACTCTTTTTTTGTCTACAAATTTCTTAATCTTTTTAAAATTTTTTCAAAATATTCCGGCAGGGGACTGGTAAATTCCATGTACTCACCGGTTCTGGGATGAAGAAAACCGATCTGCCACGCATGAAGAAGCTGTCCGTTTAAGGAAAAGGGCTCCTTTTTCGTTCCATAGACCGGATCACCCACAATAGGATGTCCCTCATGGCTCATGTGTACCCGAATTTGGTGGGTACGCCCGGTCTCCAGCCGGCATTCCAATAAGGTATATCCTAAGAACCGCTCTAACACTCGGTAACGGGTGGCTGCCTCACGGGAATTTTGATAGGTAACCGCCATTTTCTTCCGATCATTCGGATGCCGGCCGATGGGCAATGCAATTCGGCCGCTGTCCTCCCGAAAGCCGCCGTGTACCAGCGCCTTATAGGCACGGGTCAGGCTATGTGCCTTGATTTGCGCCGCCAGTGCGCTATGTGCCATATCGTTTTTGGCTACCATCAAAAGGCCACTGGTATCCTTATCAATCCGGTGCAGAATACCGGGACGTTTTTCGCCGTTGATACCCGAGAGGGAATCGCCGCAGTAATCCAACAGAGCATTGACCAAGGTACCGGTGTAATTTCCGGCAGCAGGATGAACCACCATACCCTGTGGTTTATCCACCACCAGCATATCCGCATCCTCATAGACAATCTTTAAGGGAATGGCCTCCGGCAAAATATCAGGCTCCTTTGGCTCCGGAATCCGAACCGTAATATTCTCTCCGGCCTTGACCTTAAAGCTGGCTTTCACCGGCTTGCCGTTTACCTGTACCAATCCGGACTCCAGCAGTTTTTGAAGATGAGAGCGTGTAAAGTCCGGCAGCACATCCGCCAAAAAACGATCAATCCGGCAGCCTTCCAAATCTGTATCTACCGTCAGCGCTCTGATTTCTTCCATCTAGGCCTCCCGTCCTTTCCCGCCTTTCTCACTCTGTTCTTGACGCTCGCTGAGAAAAAAGTGAATCATTAGCATCACGGCCCCTACGCAAACAGCAATATCCGCAATATTAAAGACCGGAAAATGAATCAATCTGAAATCAAAGAAATCTACCACATAACCCTTTGCCATACGTTCCATCAGATTACCGATGGCACCGCCGTAAATCAGAGCTGTCCCCAGACGCATCCACTTGGTTCGTCTGGACGTTTTGGTATATAGGATTGCCAGAACCACCAGAATCAAAATGGAAACAATAATAAATAACAGTCTTGCATTGCTGAACATACCGAAAGCAATTCCTCGGTTCTCTACATAGGTCAGATGAAAGACCTCCGGCCAAATCGGAATCGTTCCGATTGTTTGCAGCTCCAGCTCCGCCACCAGCTTGGTCATGATATCCAGTATCAAAACCATCATACCTAAAATAATGTAACTCATATGCTATCTTGCCTCTCTGTCTTACCGCCGGTAAGGCGGTACTGGTTTCTGTCTGCCGTTTTAGCACCAATCGACATTTTCCCATGCCCGGACGGCAGAAAAGGGACACGCCTTCGTGTCCCTGTATTATTCCTTATTCGGATGCCTTTGGCACATAGACTCCATTTTCACCCTTTTCAATTTCGGGAATCTCCAGGGTGTCAGACTGCTGCACAGCTTCCATATTTTCGGTTTTATTTTCATAAACCGCCCCGGAAATATCCGGTTTTTCTTCAGCAATCTGCATATCAGAATAATTCTTAATTACATCCAACTGCGCATGAAGCAGTGAAACTACCCTGGATCGGAATACCTCCACGTTGTGTTTCATCTGCTCAAATTGGCAGCGAAGGCTATTAACCTCTTCGGCTGCCTGATTCACCATAGACTCGGCCTGTTTTTTTGCATCCGCTAAAATCGCACCGGCTTCCTCCTGCGCCTTCTTTTTCATATTCTCACCGTTGCGTCGGGCAACCGCCAGCGCATTTTGCAAAGTATCTTCCATCGCCTTATACTGTTTGACTGCATCGGAGAGCATCTCAATTCTCTCCTTTGCTGCAAGGTTTTCCCGATAGAGCTTTTCATAGCTCTCTGAAATCTCCTGCAGGAATGCCTCCACCTCATCGACTGAATATCCCCGCAAAACCTGTTTAAAGACCTTTGTATCGATATCCTTTGGTGTAAGCATTTTATTTCCCCCTATCACAAATACCGGATGACAGTAATACTGCAGCGACCCTTTCGGGTCAGTCCCCCCACCTGCAAAAGCTCCATCCTACCATATCCTCTGACGGAGATAACATCTTTCTCCTTCAGCAAGTCCGAAACCTCAGTCCGAATCTCCCAGTTTACAGCAACAAGGCCGCTGCGAATCAGTTCCGAGGCCTTACCCCGCGCAAGCCCGGTTGCTGCCGCCAAAACAGCATCCAAGCGGAGTGCCGAAACCGTTGCTGAAATCTCCTTGACGGGCCGTTGCAAAAGCACTGCGTCCTCCACCGATGCCCTGGAAATCCGGATACCGCAACGTCCTATTTTTGTCAGATTCTGCATAACATAGTCCGCAATTTCCGGCTTAATAAAAATAGAAGTCTTCTCCGACGACACCAAAATATCCCCAATATTTTCACGGACAATGCCAAGTCCCATCAGACTTCCCAAATAATCCCGGTGAGAAAGACCGCCTATATCCCGGCCGGTACACTCTAAAACACAAATATATTCGCTGCGTTCCGGCACACAAAACTCTGGATAGCAGACCAGCAGGCTGCGCTCCGCCTGGGTATATCCTCCGTCAAATTCCATCTTCATATCCACAGCCGGCAAAAGATGTCTCTGAACCACCATCCGCTGATGCGGATTTAAAAAGCCAAGGGTTTTCACCTTGAATCTGTTCTCCGACAGTCTAAGTGTGTCCTCCGCTCTTGACACCAGCAACTTATCCTCGCTTGTCAGCTCCGGCATCAGTTACTCCAAGAAAATCCGTTTTTTCCAACCTGCTCCTCATCGCCCAAAATTCCCACATTATGCGGAGCCACCAAGAAAATACCGTTGGAAATCTTCTGGATTTCGCCGTCCAACGCATAGACCGAGCCACTGAGAAAATCCACAATTCTACGTGCAATGGCCTTATCAACCGATTCCAAATTTACCACGATGGGCTTTCTGCCCTTTAGGTGATCCGTAATACTTCTAGCCTCTTCAAAGGTGGCCGGCTGCATCACAACCACCTTCATCTGTTGGGGCGCCGTATCATGGAGCTTCACCACACGGCTGCTTCTTCTGGCACTCAGACGATCAATTACCGGCTCGTCATCATAGCTGTCATAATCATCTCGTATCTGATCCTCTGCATAATAATCATCATTCATATCATCGGTATCCAGTCCGACAAAGTTCAACATCTTGTTCATAAAATTGCTCATTTTATCGCTCCATTCTACCGCTGTGCCCCGGTATTTTTATAAAAATTCTCTGCCCGCACAAATTTATTTGGCAGATTTCGTCAGAAGCCGCAAGGCTCCCTGTTATTTTACCGCATCATAATTCCTGGCGCCGAAAATTCCGCTGCCAATCCGCACCATAGTGGCGCCGGCCGCAATGGCTGCCTCAAAGTCATGGGTCATCCCCATCGACAATTCCTGCATGAAAACGTCGGGAATCCGCTCTGCCGAAATCGTCTCCGAAAGGTGGCGCAGTGTCGAAAAGTTTTTATAGTTTTCTGCCTCCTCCACCCCGGCAGCCGAAATGGTCATCAACCCCATAATTCTCACATGCGAAAGACTGCTGATCTCTCTCACGAGGTTCACTGCATTCTCCGGCTCAATACCGGACTTGCTCTCTTCTCCTGTAATATTCACCTGGACTAAAATTTCCTGTATCTTCTGAATTTTGGCCGCCTGTTTTTCGATTTCCTCCGCCAGCCGAAGGCTATCCACAGAATGAATCAGTGCGGCTTTATCAATAATGTATTTTACCTTATTACGCTGCAGCTGTCCGATTTGATGCCAACGCACACCGGGCACCTCAGAAAATTTCGATGCCAGCTCCTGAGGACGATTCTCGCCAAAATCCATGATCTTGCAGGCCGCAGCCTCCTGAATCATGGAAACCGGCTTGGTTTTACTGACCGCAATCAGCCGAATCTCTTCCGGATTTCTGCCGGCCGATACAGCAGCCTTCGCAATCCGGCTCTGCACAGCTTCCAGACTTTTCTGTATCTCCATTTACCTCACAACCTTACCGCTTTTCAGATTTTTCGCTTCCACAATCACTTCATCATAGATCTGAAGCATATATTCCGAATCCGTATCGGTCACAGCGCTGATAATTGCCCAGTCTCCGTTTTTGTAACGGACGTTCACGGGTACGAACTGTGCTACACCGAGCCGCAGAACATAGACACCTGTCTGCCCGTCCTCAACGTGCAGGCTCTGTACCGGAACCTTAATGCCCTCGGAGCTAACCAAGACAAGCTCAGCCGAGGTTCTGCTGGCCGCATAAATTCCCTCCACATAGCGATTGGTATAAACAGTCACCGCCACCTTGCCGTCTTCCTCCGGACTGAGCGTACGAACTGTACCATATACCGTGGTGTCCGAAAGATCGAAAAAACGAAGCCGAATACTCTGGCCTACTTGGAGTCTTTGGGCGTCCTTGGCGACAATATTTGCGGCAAAGTACCAACCGTAGTTATTTACCACCTTACACACCGGCTCATTCTGCACCACTGTCTCGCTGCGCTCCAGAGGAATTTTATCCAGCTCCTCCAAATAAGAAACACTGATATTTTCCAGCGCCCCAAAGCTCAGTCGGTCCTCCATACCATCAATACGAGAATAAAAGACCCCTGCACCCGCAGCCAGAAGCTCTGTTCTTCCTCCTTCTTCAGAGGATTCAAGCTCCTGCAGCTGTTCCTTTAAAGAGGAAAGGATACTTTCGTTGTCCAGCTTTCCACCGGCCTCTATGGCACGCTTTCGCTCTATTAAAAGATTGATATTCTCCTTATTATCTGACAGATTTCCAATATCGTGCTCCATCCGAAGATCAGACAAGTCCCTTGCCGCAGCCGCAATCTTCTGTTCTGCCATCACGCTGTTGCCGCTGTAAGTACTGGCAGCCACCCCACTCTCCAGACGCAGAATTCTGTCCTTGAGCTCAAGAATTTTCTGTGACCGTTCCGGGTCATACTGGCCGGTGTAAATACACCCCACCGCCTGTCCTTCCTTGACCCGCTCTCCCTCATCTGCCCAGCATTCCAAATAACCGCTGACCGGAGCATTCATCACCCTCTGATCCCGAAACACATAGCCGTCTGCAACAATTTCCTCTTCGATAGAACCCTTTTGCGCAATCGTGGTTGTCACCCCACTGCGAAAGCTGAATAAAATCGCAAAAACCAGATAGACAACTGCCGCAGCTGCCATAATTTTAATCACCCAGCTGCGCTTATGTTTTTCCCGCCGCTTTGCACGTCTTTTCGTAATCTGATCAACCTGATCCAAAGAATTTGTCATCAGACTACCTCCTTTACCGTACTTGGGTCAACCTCGCAAAGCCACGCCTGAGAAAACACTTTTTATTATATCATTCTTTCCTGTTATGTAA
>CATVQN010000094.1 GCA_958346135.1 uncultured Eubacteriales bacterium
TCATCCAATGTGCCGAGAGTCAAAAATATGCTGCACTTAGCAGATGAAAGCGGCGAACCGATGAAATCGTGCTTTAGCTACGAAGAACTGGAAAGACTGCTTCAGCAGCACAACTTTTTGATTTACGAGTTTTTAAGTGATAAAAATATACAAAGCCGATATTTTTCAAACTGCGGTCGAAATCTGTCTGCATTCCCGCACATTCATTATGCATTGGCAGTCATCAAGAAATAAAACCCGCATAAGGTCTATACCCACATCTTCTTTACCGTCCCATCAGCTTAGCAGAAAAGCTTTTCATCACGCCGGGGCGGTATTTTTACGCCAGTTCTAAATGCAAAAAAGGAGAACTCGCATCGGAGTTCTCCTTTTGTTTTTGTATACTGAAAGTGCCCGGCATTACACCGGAACATACCGCACTCCTTTGGCTTATTTCAGCTCAACGGTAGCGCCAACCTCTTCCAGCTTGCTCTTGATTTCTTCAGCCTCTTCTTTTGCTGCAGCTTCCTTCACGGTCTTGGGAGCACCGTCAACAACAGCCTTTGCTTCAGCCAGACCCAAGCCGGTGATCTCTCTTACTACCTTAATAACCTTAATCTTCTGAGCACCTGCAGAAGCCAGAACGACATCAAACTCGGTCTTTTCTTCTGCAGCAGCACCGCCGGCAGCGCCTGCACCTGCAACCATAACGGGAGCGGCAGCGGATACGCCGAATTCTTCTTCTAATGCTTTTACCAGATCATTTACTTCCAGTAAGGACAGTTCTTTTATTTCATCAAGAATTTTTGTTACGTCAGCCATTTTAATATCCTCCATTTATCATTTTATTTTTTCAATATTCAGTATTTCTGTGACGCTTTTGCGTCCAACCTCTGAGTCTGTAAAATTACTCCTCAGTCTCAGCGGGTGCAGCCTCTTCTGCCGCAGGTGCAGCATCTTCTGCTACAGGTGCAGCCTCTTCTGCTACAGGTGCAGCATCTTCTGCTGCGGGTGCTTCGGCGGGTGCAGCTTCCTCAGCGGCTGCTTTTCCCGGCGTTGCCTCTTCGTCAACAATAGCCTGCAAGGTTCTTGCCAGCTTGCTGATAGGAGCCTGCAAGGAACCCAGCATCTTAGAAATAAGTTCTTCCTTGGACGGAATTGACGCATAGGTCTTTACCTCATCCAGAGAAATCACTTTACCGTTTACAAAGCCGCCCTTTAACTCCAGCGCCTCGTTGTCCTTTGCAAATTCCACCAGAATCTTTGCGGGAGCAACTACATCATCTGTGCTGGTTGCAATGGCAGTAGGACCGTGCAAAATCGGATCCAGTTCTTCCAGACCTGCTGCGTTTGCGGCAAAACGGGTCAGGTTGTTCTTTAAAACCGTATACTCTACACCGGCCTCTCTCAGTTTAACGCGAAGAGCGGTATCCTGTTCCACCGTAAGTCCTCTGTAGTCAGCCAAAACACCGGCCTGGGCGTTTTGGAATCTCTCGGTAAGCTGTGCAACAATCGCCTTTTTGTTTTCTAATACTTTCTCACTTGGCAATGAAAACATCCTCCTTTCTGTATTTTCATTCCGCTCCGGCCAAAGTCCCGGCCGGTCACAAGAGAAAATCCCCCGCAAAGACTGCGAGGGACAAAATACATCTGTAAAAGCTGTATCAACTGTCATCCTCGGCAGGATTTACGGCAAAGCCACCTGCTGTCTGCGGAATGCTATTTCATATTCATTTTCTGATTAAAACCCGAGATTAACCGTCAATTCTGTTGGGATTGAGTTTAATGCCGGGGCCCATGGTAGATGCAACGGTAACGGATCTTAAATACTGACCCTTTGCCGCAGCCGGCTTTGCTTTGATCACAGCGCCCATAAGAGCGTTAAAGTTCTCTGCCAGTTTCGCTGCGCCGAAAGACGCCTTACCGATGGGGCAGTGTATGATGTTTGTCTTGTCCAAACGATACTCAATTTTACCGGATTTAATATCCTGAATTGCCTTGGTCACATCCGGAGTCACAGTGCCGGCCTTGGGGTTCGGCATCAGGCCCTTCGGACCTAAAATTCTACCGATACGACCAACCACACCCATCATATCCGGGGTTGCCACAACAACGTCGAAATCAAACCAGTTTTCACTCTGAATTTTCTGTGCCAGCTCTTCTGCACCTACATAGTCTGCACCGGCAGCCTTAGCCTCTTCTGCCTTGCCCTCTCTGGCAAATACCAGAACCCGCACCGTTTTACCGGTACCGTTAGGCAGTACCACCGCACCGCGAACCTGCTGATCGGCATGACGGGAATCTACGCCAAGCTTTACATGAAGCTCAACAGTCTCATCAAACTTTGCGGTAGCAGTCTTGCAAACCAGCTCTAAAGCTTCAGCAGGGTCATAGAGCTTGCCCTTTTCAATCAGCTTTACGCTGTCTTGATACTTTTTACCTTTCTTCAATGTTAAATCCTCCTATGGTGGTTTCACAGAACACCTTATGTTCCTCCCACTATTTTCCAATACTTGCAGCCAACTATCAAGGCTTACTCCTCGACAGTAACACCCATAGACCGAGCCGTTCCTGCGATCATAGACATTGCAGCCTCTAAGGACGCTGCGTTTAAGTCGGGCATCTTCTGCTCTGCGATCGCCTGCAAATCAGCCTTGCTGAGCTGGGCAACCTTGGTCTTGTTGGGAACGCCCGAACCGCTTTGAATCTTACAAGCCTTCTTAATCAAAACGGGCGCCGGGGGAGTCTTGGTTACAAAGGTGAAGGATCTGTCCTGATATACGGTAATAACAACCGGAATAATCAGACCTGCATCCTT
The DNA here is from genome assembly GCA_958346135.1 of uncultured Eubacteriales bacterium. Taxonomy (GTDB): domain Bacteria; phylum Bacillota; class Clostridia; order Monoglobales; family Monoglobaceae; genus Ructibacterium. Next base: position 2,798 of record CATVQN010000094.1, read on the forward strand.
CTGTGTCTTTTCATTAAACTGCTTGGTAAAATCCATGATGTTTACGCCATGCTGACCCAGTGCAGGACCTACCGGAGGAGCAGGAGTTGCCTTGCCCGCAGGAATCTGCAGTTTAATGTAACCTGTGATTTTCTGTGCCATTTCAATACACCTCCTTGTTTCACAAACGTGGTAATATCGGGACCTTCGCCGCAGGGCGCACTTCCCTCCCACAGACCGGCCATACAGAACCGGAATATATAAACGGAATCATCCGTGTGGGTAACAAAGTAAATCCGGATTTCCGGATTAGACCAGAGCCTCTACCTGATTAAACTCCAGCTCTACATCCGTGTCACGGCCGAACATGGAAACCTTGGCACGAATCTTTTTCTTGTCCATCTGAATATCGGTAATCACGCCGACAAATCCCTCCAGCGGACCGTATTTCACTCTGATGCTGTCGCCAACCTCAAAGTCAAGCTGGATGGTTTTATGCTCTAAGCCCATGCTCTCAACCTCGGCCTCCGAAAGCGGAACCGGGCTGGAACCGGGGCCTACAAATCCGGTTACACCCCGAGTGTTCCGAACGACATACCAGCTCTCGTCCGTCATCACCATCTTCACCATGACATAACCGGGATAGATTTTGCGCTCAACCACTTTTTTCTGGTTATCCTTAATCTCGATAACCTCTTCCATCGGAACCTGAATCTCCTGAATAATATCATGCATATTCCGGTTTTCCACGGTCTTCTGGATATCGGTCATCACCTTGTTCTCATAACCGGAATAGGTGTGCGCCACATACCATTTTGCAGTTGCCATAATATTCGGGAACGAATCCCTTCCCTCCTATTATTATCGATTGATGAAGAGCGACATACCCCATGTAAAGAGCATATCCAATCCCCAAATTACCAAACCCACGATCAAAACGTAAATAATAACGATAATCGTGTTCTGTCTAACCTTCGCAAAGGTAGGCCAAACCACCTTTTTCAGCTCTGACTTGACCTCTTTAAAGTAATTCGCTATTCTTGCGAAGAAATTTGGCTTTGTCTGTTCCATCACTTACACTCCTTTTTGACAATGGCTCAACGGCCTTGTCTTATTTGGTCTCTTTGTGCAGAGTGTGCTTTCTGCAGAATCTGCAATACTTATTCATTTCCAATCTGTCGGGGCAGTTCTGCTTATTCTTGGTTGTATCGTAATTTCTCTGCTTGCATTCCGTGCATGCCAGTGTAATCTTGGTTTGCATTTTTTTCACCTCATTCGTCCAATTTCAAAAGCCGGTTCGGCCGTCCGAAAGAGGGCCGGAAAAACAGAGCTTTTGTTCACACAAATAAAACCTCTTCACAGAGGTAGAAATAGTTTATCATAAACGGGCGGGTTTGTCAACATTTTTTTGCGAAAAAATTCAAAATTTCTACCGCATCAAACCGATCCGCAACATCTTGGCAGACAGGTGCTCTTTGGGTACAAGATAAGAGATATGCCGCCGAAACTTTTTATGAATATTGCTCCGCCGTTGCTTAGAAATTACATTTTTTTTGGAAATCACTCATAGATATTTTACAGAAGGTTTTCCCCATCCACCCCCAACGATTCTGCAAAGGAGTGTTCTGATATGAAACGTGGTTTTTATCTTGCTTTTGTTTATATCGGCTTGGTCATCGGCGCAGGCTTTGCATCCGGCCGGGAAATTATGGAATACTTTAACTTCCCCTCCGGAACCGACCACAGCGGTATTGTTCTGGCAACCTTTCTGTTGATTGCCGTCTGCTATATGGTACTTCGCCGCGCCTATCTCTGGGATCTGCGCACCTGTGATGACTATTTGCACGCCGTCGCCGGCCGTACCGCCCCGGCTGTCAAGCTGTTTATGATGTTTTATCTGTTCTGCGGTTTTTTTACCATGCTCTCCGGAAGCGGCGCACTTTTAAGCCAGTGCTTCATGATGCCGCCGCTCCTGGGCATTCTGCTGATGGCAATTATCAGCTTTTTCGTACTGGTCTTTGACCTTCGAGGCATTGTGGCACTAAATATGGTTCTGGTTCCTTGCATGATTCTGGGCATTTTGTACGTCTGTATCAGCGCAGCTTTATTCGGTGCAAAATCAGCCTTTTCCTTTCACAGTCTGACCCGGGGAATGCTCACCTCTGCCATCTGCTATGTCAGCTACAACACCATCTCCGCCCCTTCGGTTCTGGTTCCTCTGCAGGACGGTATAACGCCCCGCGGAATCCGCACAGCCTCGGTAACGGGCGGTTTTGTGCTGGGCCTTTTAATTCTTGTTATCTGGGCAAGCCAATCTATGCGGTTTGATGCACTCTGGGACAGCCCACTGCCTATGCTGAAATTAGCAGCCATGACCGGTAAAAATCAAAAACATCTGTACGCACTCATTCTTTTCATGGCAATCTGTACTACCGCCGTCTCCCAGGGTTTCGGACTTCTCAGCTGCTTTTCTCTCCGCACCGCCCGTCAGCGGCTTTTGGGCGCAGGAACGCTTTGTCTGGCAGCGCTGCCCTTTTCCTTACTTGGTTTTTCCAACCTGGTGGCACATCTCTATTCCTTTTTTGGAGTAACCGGCTTTTTATGGATTCTTTGGATTACCATTGACTTTTACCGCAGCGATTCTAAAAAATAGCGATTTTCTTAAGTGTAATCATTCTGTAACATTTCATTTACATAATTGTTAGCCAAATTCCGAAAAGAACCCGGAAAACAGCGGAAAACGCCAGATTCTGCCTTTGACAAAGAATTTTCACTATGGTACAAT
>CATVQN010000095.1 GCA_958346135.1 uncultured Eubacteriales bacterium
GTATAATAAATTCAGAGTAGAGATGAGATGGACGAGATGAGATGGATGAGACGAGAGTAGGTTTTGCAGATTTTGTGAAAACCGCAGTAAAATTTTATATCGATTATCTTACCTCTGCTGAATTTATTTTCATGGAGGTTTTTTATTATGCAAAAACGAGAAATCACAGCAACAAAACAAAAGGGTTTGGGAATCGGCGATATTTTATTGATCGGCATTCTGCTTGCAGCGGGCGTCGTCCTGAAATTCTTCGTAGGTTCCATGTTCACATTTGTAAAGCCCAACTTTATCATTGCCATGTACTGTTTAATTATCCTCTTGATTCGTCCCAGACTGCACGAGGCGTTAATCATCGGTATTCTCTCCGGTGCGGTTTGTCAGTTCTTCCCGGGGACGCCCTATATCAACTTTATAAGTGAAACCTTGGGTGCGCTTTCTATGTTCCTGTTTGTAAAATTCCCCATTCGCATTAAAAAATTCTCTCTGACCCCGATTCTGGGCACTTTTGTCAGCACGCTAATCAGCGGTCTGGTTTTTGTCGGTGTTTTGTATCTGGCTATTGCCGGCGGGGCCGTCAATGCCGCAGCAGCACCCATGTTCACTGTATTTTTAGCAACCGTTTTGGGGACCGCTTTGATTAACGCAGTAATTGTACAGCTTCTGTATCTCCCCCTGCGGCTTGCACTGAAAAAGGAGGAACTGGCATGATCGTATGCGAAGAATTCTCCTTTCAGTATCAGGGCGCTCCTGAATTTGCACTTCGCGATCTTTCCTTTACTATCAACAAGGGTGACTTTATCGGCATTACCGGCAGCAGCGGCGCAGGAAAATCCACACTGCTGTCCGCTTTTAACGGAATTGTTCCTCATCACTATACCGGTGACTTCTATGGCAGCGTTATGGTTGCAGGACACGATACCTTAAGCGTCACACCGGAACAGCTTTCTCGCTATGTGGGAACGGTATTTCAGGATATTGACGCCCAGATGGTAACTTCAGTCGTAGAAGATGAAATTTTGTTTGGCTTAGAAAACTTCGGCGTTCCTGCCGACCAAACGGAAGCCCGGCTGCAGGAGGCTCTGGCACTCACCGGAATTTCAGAGCTGCGTTGCCGCACCTTAAGTTCTCTTAGCGGCGGTCAGAAGCAAAAGGTTGCCATTGCTGCCATTGCTGCGCTAAAACCGGAAATTTTGCTGCTGGACGAACCCACCGGTGAGCTGGACCCAAAAAGCAGTCAGCAAATCTTTGAGATGCTACGGATGCTGAACCGGGATTTTGGCATTACGATTCTGGTTGTGGAACAAAAAATTATGCTTTTGAGTGCCTATGTGGAAAAACTCATGATTTTACATAAGGGCAAGCTCTGTTTCTTTGACGAAACCCGACAGGTGCTCCGGCATGGCACAGAGCTTTTAGAAATCGGAGTAAACTGTCCCCGCATTGTCACCCTTGCAAATCACCTGTACCAAGAAGGACTCTACCACGGTCCGCTCCCTCTGTGTGTAGAAGATGCAGCAGAAATGATAAAGGCGGTGGATTTTCGTGCTTGAACTAAAAGACGTTTCATTTCAATATGGCGATCAGCCCACTCTGCAGGATATTTCTCTTACTGTTTCAGACGGCGAATTTCTTGCCATTGTAGGACACAATGGCGCCGGGAAATCTACCCTGCTCAAGCTTTTCAACGGGCTTATTAAACCCACCTGTGGGGATGTTCTGGTCAACGGCATGAACACGAAAACAGTAAAAACCAGTCAGCTCGCCCGGCATATTGGTTTTCTTTTTCAAAACCCGGATCGCCAAATCTGCCAAAATAATGTCTATGATGAAATCGCCTTTAATCTGCGCTGTATGAAGTGCTCCGAGGCGGAAATTCAAGAGCGGTGCAATTCGTTAATTGCACGATTTGGCTTTCGCCCTAAGACACCACCCTTCCATTTGAGCCGCGGCCAGCGTCAGCAGCTGGCTTTGGCCTCTCTGATGGCAGCCCGGCCGGAAATCATGATCCTGGATGAACCCACCACCGGACTGGACTATCAGGAGTGTATGGATATTATGCAGCTAATTCGGGAACTGAACGAAAACGGTACAACGGTTATTATGGTAAGTCATGATATGGAGATTGTGTCTGACTTTGCCAAACGTGCTTTGGTTCTGAGCGGCGGCAAACTTCTGGCCGACGGCAGTTTTCATCACGTCATCCGAAATCGAGAGGCTATGAAGGCCGCCGGACTTTTGCCACCTCAAATCACCCAGCTGGCACAGCTTCTGGGCAGCAAGTATGAGGATGCGGATACCATTTCCGATATGCTCTGTATTCTTCGAGAGGCGGTGAAAAAATGAATGGATTTTTAGAATATGCCGAGGGAAACAGCGTATTTCACAAGCTGAACCCCTTAACAAAGCTAATTCTTGCGCTGCTTTTATGTATTAGCAGCTTTCTGTCCTCCAACCTTTTCTTTTTGCTTGGGTTAATTGGCCTGAATCTGATCATTGCTTTCTCGGCCGGAATTGGCCATCGTGCGCTAAAAATGCTGTTGGGACTTATCAAGCTCAGTGTATTGATTTTTCTTTTGCAGGTGCTTTTCATACGAGTCGGAACTCCCTATCCTCTTCCTTTTGGAATTCGGATTACCGACACCGGCCTATCCATTGGAGCTTTAGTGGTTTTGCGGCTGATTGGAGCAACCATGCCTCTTGCCCTGATGCTGTCCCTGACCAAAATCAGCGATCTCTCCCGGACTCTGACCGACCGGCTTCGCATTCCCTATCGCTACGTCTTTGCTCTGACCACCGCCTTGCGGTTTGTTCCTCTTTTCAGTCAGGAAATGCAGCGCATTATGGAGGTGCAAACCTCTCGGGGCGTTGCCTTTGATACTCGAAATATTCTGAAAAAAATTCGGCTGATTTTACCGCTTTGTATTCCGCTTTTAGTATCCTCTGTCCAAAAGATTGAAACAGAGGCCATCTCCGCAGAACTCCGAGGCTTTCACCTGCGGGAACAGCTGCCGCCCCGGCCTGCCGCACCCCTGCATTCATGTGACTTCTGTATGAGCGTCCTCTCCGTGGCCGTACTCGCAGCAAGCATTCTGCTATAAAAAGTCTTTACCACATGGGTAATCTTCCTTTTCACCTGCCATAGCATATCGAAAAGAAGGCTTCGGCCTTCTTTTTCTATTGAAAACTACCGCATACTATGGTAAAATAAAATTATGAAGTATGCCGGTTCCAACGGCAGAACGGAGGTTTCTACCTATGACGCTGCAGCAAATCGCCTACGCACTGGAGATTCTTAAAACAGGCTCTATGAACAAGGCTGCTGAATCCTTATTTGTTTCTCAGCCTTCTTTGACCAGTGCAATGAAGGAACTAGAACAGGAAATCGGGATTCAGATTTTTCAGAGGACCAATCGGGGAATGGTACAGACCAAAGAAGGCGAAGAATTTTTAAGCTATGCCCGTCAGGTCTATCAGCAATATGAGCTTTTGCTCCACAAGTACGGCAAAGCCGGAAACGTGAAACGTAAATTCGGGGTTTCAACCCAGCACTATTCTTTTGCTGTCAAGGCCTTTGTAGAAACCGTCAAGCATTTTGACACCTTAAACTATGATTTTGCCATTCGGGAAACCAAAACCTTTGAAATTATCCAAGATGTAAGCCAGCTGAAAAGCGATATTGGCATTTTATACCTAAACGACTTTAACCGCAAAATCATTGAGAAAATTCTGCGGGAAAACGATCTGGAATTTCACTTTCTAATTAACTGCCGTGCTTATGTCTATCTTTGGAAAGGACATCCCCTTGCCAAAGAGCAGTCCATTGCCTTTCCGCAGCTGATGGATTATCCCTGTCTTTCCTTTGAGCAGGGAGAAAATGGCTCCTTCTATTTTGCAGAAGAAATTCTTAGCACCAATGACTATGCACGCACTATCAAGGCTACAGACCGTGCATCCATGCTGAATTTAATGATTGGTTTAAACGGTTACACCTTATGTTCAGGGATTATCTGCGAAGAGCTTAACGGCAGTGATTATGTGGCTGTTCCGTTCCACGCAGACCAGGAAAACCCTAACTGTACAATGGAGATTGGCTACATCACTAAACGCCAAAGCCGTCTGGGAGAAATCGGAGAAACCTACGTCAATGAAGTTACACGCTATCTGAAAAACACAAAGTAAAATCTATGTGACGCTGTTCCTACAGCATCCGGCTATGAAAGCAAAACATTTCCCGATACCAAAGCCATTTCGATATTTTCTCATGTATCACACAAAAACGGGCTGTCTCTTTAAATGAGACAACCCGTTTTCTCTATACCTTTAAGGTCTTTCAAATCTATCAATATCGTAATAATAAGTGATTCCTAAGCCGCTCCATTTCTCGCTGGGTCTTGTACCGGTATAAGCGTGACTATTACCGGCTTCAAGAATCTCATAATAGTACCATTCACCCGCCGTATTATCCGACCAGCTCTTAATTCCGTCAATCAGACCGCTCTCCTCAACACCGCGGCCCAGAACACGGTTGATGATGGTGATTGCTTCCGCCCGGGTAATATCCTGTTCCGGACAGAAAGAACCATCCTGATACCCGGAAACCCACTGATTCGCAACTGCGGTTGAAATAGCTGCGTGTCCCCAGTAGGACGCATCCACATCCGTGAAGTTCACATCCGCACTCCGTGCGTCAGTAAACCGCGCCACCATAGCCACAAGCTCTGCTCTGGAAATGTTCTTATCTCCATAGAAATTTCCGTCCTCATAACCGGTCACATAACCACCTCTGGCCATAGACGAAACCGCCTTGTTATACCACAAATCCTTAGAAAGATCTGCGAAATTATAGCTGTCGGTAAAAATTTCTTCTCGCAGACTTGGATCCAGCAGGCGGTACAAAATCGTAGCAGCTTCTGCACGGGAAATACCGTCATTCGGTCTTATCGTACCATCCGGATAACCCTCAACATATGCAAAGTGTGTCTGGGTATTCAATCCGCTCACACTTCCTGCGCCAGTTCCTGACCCTGTTCCGGTTCCTTCTCCGCTTTCTTCCCCATCATCAGAGGAGGGATTTCTCTGTCCGATAAGCAGATTGTTTCTGTTGCCGGAAGTAGAACCTCCTACACGATCAACGCCTTCCTCAATTCCTTCTATCAAAACATCGGCTTTAATCGCATTCTTTATGGTATTCTTCGGAATACCTACAAAATTAAAGGTTTCGGAAAGAGAAGTAGATTTAATCTCAGTTGCTCCCTTTAGCGTACCTGTAAAGGTCGAATTTGCTGTTGCAGAAACCTGCACACCTTCCATCACAAATTCCATGTCAGCAAACCAGGTGTCCAGATTATCCTTCAGTTCGCCCACTGTACAGTATCCGGGACGGTTGCCTTCGCCGTCCTCCTTACCTGACAACTGAATCTGAATAGTTAAAACCTTGCTGCTGCCGCTGCGGCTTTCGCCTCTGCTGACCTCATCGAACACCAGACTTGCACTATTGCTAAATCCATCCATATGCGTTCCGCTCAACACCGAT
>CATVQN010000096.1 GCA_958346135.1 uncultured Eubacteriales bacterium
TCCTTGCACGGCCTGACCCGGAGTCTGCTGCACAATATGGTAGTCGGCGTGACCGAAGGCTTTAAAAAGCAGCTGGAGATCAACGGTGTTGGTTACAGAGCGGCTCTGCAGGGGAAAAAGCTGGTGATGAACCTCGGTTATTCTCACCAGGTGGAGATGGAGGCAGCCGATGGTATTACCATCGAGGTACCTCAGCCCAACCAGATCGTGATTTCCGGTCCCGATAAGCAGAAGGTTGGCCAGTTTGCTGCCAACGTTCGTGAGAAGAGACCGCCTGAGCCGTATAAGGGCAAGGGAATCAAATACGTTGATGAACACATCAGACGTAAGGAAGGTAAGGCCGGTTCTAAGAAGTAATAACCGCAAGGAGGTGCAAACGTAGTGATTAAGAAGGTAAACAGTAATGTATCAAGGCTTGCCAGACACGCCAGAGTCCGGAAAAAGGTTTCCGGTACGGCCGAGTGCCCCAGACTGTGCGTGTTCAGAAGCCGGCAGAACATATACGCTCAAATCATTGACGACACGGCAGGTAACACCCTGGCCGCTGCATCCTCTCTGGATGCAGAGCTGAAGGCAAACTACGGCGGCAACAAGGAAGCTGCAAAAGCGGTTGGCGCATTGATTGCCAAGAAGGCGGCAGAAAAGGGTATTACTGAGGTTGTATTTGACAGAGGCGGATATGTATATCACGGCAGAGTTGCAGAACTCGCCGAGGCAGCGCGCGAGGGCGGGCTGAAATTCTAATCGTGAGAAAGAGGTGAAACATAAATGGCAGAAAAAGGTGAAAGAACCAAGAAGCAGCCGCGTATTGACGCAGAGACGCTGGATATACAGGAAAAAGTAGTGCATTTAAACCGTGTTGCAAAGGTTGTAAAGGGCGGTAGAACCTTCCGTTTCAGCGCACTGGTAGTGGTAGGCGACGGTAACGGCCATGTGGGCTGCGGCATGGGCAAAGCGGCAGAAATTCCTGACGCAATCCGCAAGGGAATTGACGACGCCAAGAAGAACATGATTACGGTTCCGCTGGTAAACTCCACGATTCCTCACGAGATTATCGGTGAGTATGGTGCAGGCCGTGTTCTTTTGAAACCGGCGGCAGAAGGTACCGGTGTTATTGCAGGCGGTCCTGCCCGTGCGGTATTGGAGCTGGCCGGCATTAAAGATATTCGTACCAAATGCCTGCGCAGCAACAATCCCAAGAATGTTGTTGCAGCAACCATCGAGGGTCTGGCATCTCTCAAGAGTCTGGAAGAGGTTGCTCAGCTCAGAGGGAAAAAGCCGGAAGAGATCCTCGGTTAATAAATTAGTTTAAGACAGGAGGGTTATCCTTGGCGAATACAATTAAGGTTACACTGAAAAAGAGTACCATCGGATGCAAAAAGGATCAGATCGCGACCGTACAGGCGCTGGGCCTCAGGAAGATTGGTCAGACCGTAGAAAAGAATGACACCCCTCAGATTCGGGGCATGATTTTCAAGGTAAACCATCTGGTGGAAGTATCCGAATAAGACCGAAAGACGCCGGATTTTCCGGCGGCCGCCCCGGGCGGGCGGCGATATAATCTTGAATAAAAAGGAGGAGGTGGACACAATGAAACTCCATGAATTATCTCCCAGTGAAGGCTCCAAGAAAAAGGCATACAGAGTTGGCCGAGGCCATGCCAGCGGTAACGGAAAGACCAGCGGTAAGGGTCACAAGGGTCAAAATGCCCGCAGCGGCGGCGGTGTTCGTCCGGGCTTTGAAGGTGGCCAGATGCCGATTTACAGAAGACTTCCTAAGCGCGGCTTTAACAATATCTTTGCAAAGAAATATGTTTCCGTCAATGTGGAGGCTTTGAATAAGCTGGAAGCCGGTACTGAGGTAACGGCAGAAGTATTAAAGGAAGCCGGCATTATTTCCAAGATTTGTGACGGTGTTGTGATCTTGGGCCGGGGCGAGCTTGAGAAAAAGCTCACCGTAAAGGCGAAGAGATTCAGCAAGAGCGCAGCTGAGAAAATCGAGGCTGCCGGCGGAAAGACAGAGGTGGTATAAGCATGATCGATACAATCAGAAACGCATGGAAGATTGTCGACCTGAGAAAAAAACTAATTTACACCTTTGTGATGTTGGTAATTTTCCGTTTGGGTTCTTGTATACCGGTTCCGCTTTTGGACCCGGAACAGATGAAGGCCTTATTCAGTGCTGAAAATTCCATGTTTGGTTTTATTGATATGGTGTCCGGCGGTGCGTTCCAGAACGCAACGATTTTTGCCATGAGCATTACCCCGTACATCAACTCGTCCATTATTATGCAGCTTTTGTGTGTTGCCATTCCTGCACTTGAGCGTTTGCAGAAAGAGGGCGAGGAGGGCAGAAAAAAGATTGGTCAGCTGATGCGTTACGGCACAGTGGTTCTGGCGTTAATCCAGGCAGTTGGTCTTTATTTCCTGCTCAAATCCTATGGGGCAGTTACCAATCCGGGCCCGACCGCAGCGGTTGTAGTTATTACAACCTTTACGGCAGGTACGGCGTTTTTGATGTGGCTAGGTGAGCAGATTACCGAGAAGGGCGTGGGAAATGGTATTTCCCTGATCATCTTCGCCGGTATCGTCTCCAGAATTCCCGGTATGTTCGTGTCTCTTTGGGCTTACCTCCAGAGCGGCAGCCTGAACTGGCTGGGCGCCCTTGCCCTGATTATTTTAGCACTGGTTGTCATTGGCGTGGTTGTTGCCATGAACGAGGCTGAGCGCAGAATACCGGTGCAATACGCAAAACGTATGGTAGGCAGAAAAATGTACGGCGGCCAGAGTACCCATATTCCCATTAAGGTTGCAGCTGCCGGCGTAATTCCGATTATCTTTGCCATGTCCATTATGGCATTCCCCGGCACCATTGCCAGCTTCTTTGGCGTGCAGCCCGGTGACAAGGGCTTCTGGGGCGGATTCCTTTGGGTATTCTCCAGCAGTTCCTGGATCTATGCAGTATTGTACTTCCTGCTGATTATCTTCTTCACATATTTTTATACGGCAATTCAGTTTAATCCGATTGAAATGTCCAATAATATGAAGAAGAACGGCGGTTTTATTCCCGGTATCCGTCCGGGTCGTCCTACCTCGGATTACATTTCCAAGGTATTGTCCAGAATTACACTGGCTGGTGCGATTTTCCTCGGCGTGATTGCTGTACTCCCGATCTTTATGAACCTGGGCCTCCATATTGCAAACTTTGCAATCGGCGGTACCTCCATCCTGATCGTAGTGGGTGTTGCGCTGGAGACCGTAAAGGATCTGGAATCTCAGATGCTGATGCGGCATTACAAGGGATTTTTGGAATAATAAGACAATCGAATACTATGCACAGCTTTGTGCAAACGAAGGAAGAGCAGGAAACGGTTATGCACTGGCGCAAGCGGTTCCTGCTTTGCCTTATTTAGGGACTATACAGCAAATCAAAGACAATTTTCGACTTTGCAGCATTGGCAGAGAAAGGTTTTTAAACCGCCGGGGCTCTGATCGGCATGGGATAAGAGCCTGCCATCAATGCAGCAGAACAAGGCTTTGCTTTGAAATGACATAATCTGGAAACAGAAAGGATATGGAAATTATGAGACTTATCTTATTGGCGGCTCCCGGAGCCGGAAAGGGTACACAGGCGGAGAAGCTCAGCGAGCATTTTGGGATCCCGACCATTTCAACCGGTGCGATCCTCCGCCATAATATTCAGCAGGGCACAGAGCTTGGAAAGCTCGCCCAGAAATACATTGACGGCGGCAACCTGATCCCCGACGATGTCATGATCCAGGTTATGCGCAATCGTCTGGCAGAGGATGACTGTAAAAATGGTTTCATTTTAGACGGATTTCCCAGAACCCTGGCGCAGGCTGAGGCTTTGGATGCCTCTGAAATTGAAATCGATACCGTGCTGAATATTGTAGTACCGGATGAGAAGATTGTACAGCGTCTTTCCGGCCGGCTGGAGTGTAAGAACTGTGCGGCAACCTATCACACCGAATACAGAAAACCGAAGACGGAAGGCGTGTGTGATCTTTGCGGCGGTCCGCTGGTAACCCGTGCGGACGATAAGCCGGAAACGGTAAAGAGTCGTCTTGCGGTTTACCACACCCAGACCGAGCCGCTGCTGCGCTACTATACCCAAAAAGGTGTGCTGCGCACTGCCTTGGGCCAGGAGGAAATCGCAGATACCACTGCGGAAGTTCTTAAAGCGCTGGAGGGTTAAAATGGTTACCATTAAATCCAAATCCGAAATCGAAAAAATGAAGGCGGCCGGCCGTATTACCTATGGCGCTTTAAAAGCGGTTAAGGCGGCCATTCACCCCGGGGTTACGACGCTGGAGCTGGATCAGGTGGCGGAGCGCTATATTAAGTCTCAGGGTTGTACCTGTTCCTTTAAAGGCTACGGCGGTTTTCCCGGCAGTATCTGTGCCAGTGTCAACGATGAGGTGATTCACGGGATTCCCGATCACCGGGTTCTGAAGGAAGGGGACATTATTAGCGTAGACGTAGGCGCTTGTTATTACGGCTACCACGGCGATGCCTGCCGTACCTTTGGTGTGGGAAAAATTTCTGATGAAGCACAGCGGCTGATTGACGTAACGCGGCAGAGCTTTTTTGAAGCGCTTCCCTATGTGAAGGAAGGGTATCGGATTTCCGACATTTCCAGGGCGGTGCAGGAGTATGTGGAGGCCAATGGTTTTTCGGTACTTCGCAACTACTGCGGTCACGGCGTCGGCGCTGATATGCACGAAGACCCGGAGATCCCCAACTATGTCAGCCACAGCCGGGGAATCCGGATGCGGGCGGGGATGTGCCTCGCCATTGAGCCCATGGTCTGCCAGGGCGGCAAGGAATACTATGTCAGCGCCAATGAATGGACCGTGCATACCAGAGATGGAAAGCTGTCGGCACACTATGAAAACAGCGTGTTGGTAACAGCGGGCGAGCCATATTTATTGACGCTGCCAAGCGGCGAAGAGGTCTAAGGCGCTATGCGGGGCAGAGACGAAATTCAGGTGGGCGAGCTGGTACAGTCTTTATCCGGGCATGATGCCGGTGATTTTTTCCTGGTCATTCGCAAGGAGGACGGTTTTGTCTGGCTTTGTGACGGAAAGAACCGGAAGGCAGCCTGCTGTAAACGAAAAAATCAAAAGCACATCGCCGGAAGCGGTTTGGTCTGCGGCTGGGTAAAAAACCGGCCGCAGCAGGTGAATAACACTTCCGTGCGGGAGGCAATTAAGGAACTGCGCAAGCAGAGGGGAGGTGAAGCGTGATGTCAAAAGAGGATGTATTAGAGGTGGAAGGTACCGTATTGGAGGCGCTGCCCAATGCCATGTTCAAGGTGGAGCTGGAAAATGGCCACCAGATTCTGGCGCATATTTCCGGAAAGCTTAGAATGCACTTTATCCGGATTCTGCCGGGCGACAAGGTTACCGTTGAGATTTCCCCTTATGACCTGACAAAGGGACGAATTACCTGGAGAGCAAAATAGGAGCCGTACGAAGTATTGTACCAAATAAGAG
>CATVQN010000097.1 GCA_958346135.1 uncultured Eubacteriales bacterium
GTTTTTAGATTACTGTCGTCCGCTGATTATTGGTGAATTAGAGCCTTTCATGGTGGATGGTTTGCCGCGGCATTTGGTGTTGTAAAATAAAACCTATGTGTTTCGGAGCAAAGCGTGCTTTGCTCCGATTTGTTTTTGGCGTTTTTATCACGAAAAGACAGAGTGTCGGGATGTGCGTTAAGACTCGACGGCGGATCTCTGTAAGGATGCAGTATTATACATTGCTGAGCGCGGGAAAAAACAGTGTAAAATATCAATTTTTTTCAAAAAAACCTTGCCGAGAAAAAGGAATTATGTTATAATAAAATGAATGTAAATGAGCGTATATCGTCTAATTTTTACGAAGAATTAAGGAGGATTTGATCTATGAAAATCCTATGTGAACGTGACAGACTCATGGAGGCGGTCAATGCCGCTTCCCGGGCGGTTTCCGGCCGCAGCAGTCTGAGTGTGCTGGAGGGTATCTATTTTCAGGCGACGGAAAACGGAAAGCTGACCCTGATCGGAAACGATTTGGAAATCGGCATCGAAGCGAAAATGGAGGCCTCGGTTTTAGAGCCGGGCGAGGTAGTGCTGAACGCCAAGATGATTGGTAGTATCATCCGCATGCTGCCGGCTGAGCAGGTGACTATTGAAGTAAATGAAAAGAACATGGCGCTGATTAAAAGCGGAGCGGCAAAGTTTGAGATTGCCGGCATTTCTGCGTCAGAGTTTCCGGATCTTCCGGTGGTGGAGTCGGAATATTCCATTGGTTTACCGGCCGGCCTGCTTAAAGAGATGATTGCCAAGACGATTTTTGCGGTTGCAGTGACGGATAATAATCCTGTTCTCACCGGCTGCCTGTTGGAAATTAAAAAGACAGGGCTGACCATGGTGGCGCTGGACGGCTACCGCATGGCGGTGCGCCGGGAGGATCTACCCAATGATTTTGAAGAAAAGAAGATGATTATTCCGGAAAAATCCTTATCGGAGCTTGCCAGAATTTTAGATGACGGCGATGAAACGGTACACATCAATGCAACCAGCAGGCATGCCATTTTTGTGTTTGATCATTACCGCATGGTGACCCGGCTCATTGAGGGTAACTATATGAACTATCAAAGCGTAATCCCTTCGGACAGCTCTATTGAGATTATCTGCCCTGCTGAGCAGATGGAGGAATCCATTCAGCGTGCGTCCCTTATTATCTTAAATGACGTGGTAAAAAGTCCGGTGAAGTTTTTGATTGAGGATGGAAATATCAATATTTCCTGCGTGACTTCCGCAGGCTCTGTGGATGATAACATTATCAAGGATGCATCTCTTGAAATAGGATTTTATAACCGTTACTTACTGGAAGCGTTTCGTGTGATTGATACCGAGAATGTAAAAATGCAGTTTAAGAGCGCCACAAGTCCCTTGGTGATTGTACCGCCGGAGGGAGATTCCTATTTGTATCTGATTTTGCCTCTGCGGCTGAAGGCAGACTGATGCAGGCAGAGCGGCTTGAACTAAAAAATTTTCGCAATTATACACAGCAAACGCTGGAGTTTGGCGAAGGAATCAATATCTTTTGTGGCGATAATGCGCAGGGAAAGACCAATATTTTAGAGGCGGTGTATCTGTTTTCTATGGGTAAGGCGAGCCGTGCCCGCCGTGACGGAGAGCTGATTCGCCACGGGCAGGAGACAGCGGAGCTTAAGTTGGATTTTTCGGATCAGGAACGAAAGTGCCATGGAGAGATCGAACTTTTTAAAAACCGCCGCAAGAGCATTCGGGTCAATGACATTCCCATTCGTAAAAACAGTGAACTGGTTGGCAGATTCCGGGTGGTTTATTTCGGCCCGGAATATCTTGGACTGGTCAAAGAGGGACCGAAATCGCGGCGACAGAATACCGATATTTTAATCAGTCAATTGCGGCCCCGTTACTTTTCGGCGCTGTCGGACTTAAAGAAGATTGTCGAAAGCAAGAACGCATTGCTGAAGATGGAGCGTCCCAATATGGCCATGCTGGAAATTCTCAATGAGAAGCTGGCAGCCATTTCGGCAGAGGTGATTGCTTACCGCACAGTATATCTCAATCGAATCGGCACCATAACAAGCGCTATTCAGAGGGATATTTCCGGCGGAAGCGAGGAGTTGGAGGTCCGATATATTTCCTGTATCGGCGAAACGAACGGTGTGGAAATTCCGGAGCTAAAGGAGAAGCTGGCGCGGCGTCTGGAGGAGGTTCGGTCAAGAGAACTGGACAGCCGGGAGTCGGTGGTGGGCCCACACCGTGAGGATGTGGGCTACTATATCAACGGCCGGGAGGCGAAGCTCTATGCCTCGCAGGGACAGCAAAAGACCATTGTGCTGGTACAAAAGCTGGCGGAGGTAACACTGATGCAGGAGGAGACCGGAGAGCTTCCGGTTCTGCTGCTTGATGATATTATGAGTGAACTGGATAAGAAGCGCCGTGGATTTATTCTAAACCACATTCAAAAGATGCAGATGCTGATTACCTGTACCGATGTGGAGGGGTTTTCTCTTGGCGGTGAAACTCGGCTGTTTACCGTAGAAAACGGGAAAGCGGTCAGAACGTAAGGGGGTATTTGGATGTATCTTCATCTTGGAAGCGATACGGTAGTGAATACGAAGAACATTATTGCTATTTTGGATTTGGAGAGTACCTCAATGTCTAAAAATACCCGTGATTTTTTAAAAATTGTAGAGGAGGAGGGGTTTGTCCGCAATGTGTCGGAGGAGATTCCCAAGACCTTTATTCTATGTGAAATAGACGGACAATCCGTGATCTATATTACCAATATTTCCTCTAAGGCGCTGGCCGGAAGAGCAGAGCGTTGGAAATAGAGACAGGCATTGCGGCAGATTGCTGCCGAAGAATAAAGCTGTCTTGTCCGGCTCACGGCAGGATGGATTGTGATTGAATTTGTGAGTCAGAAAGGCTGATACAGCATGGCAGAAGAGCAAAGTAAACCGATACCTCTTACAGAGGAGCATATGACCAGTGTTCCGGTCAATACCGAATATGACGAAAATCAGATTCAGGTGCTAGAGGGACTGGAGGCGGTTCGGAAACGTCCCGGAATGTATATTGGTTCCACAACCACCCGAGGTCTGCATCATCTGGTCTATGAGATCGTGGACAATGCAATTGATGAGGCATTGGCGGGGTATTGTACGGATATTGAGGTAGTGATTGAGGAGGATAACTCTATCACCGTAACCGATAACGGCAGGGGGATTCCTATCGGCATCCATCCTAAGGAGGGAATTCCCGCAGTGGAGTTGGTATTTACCAAGCTTCACGCCGGCGGAAAGTTCGGCGGCGGCGGATATAAGGTGTCCGGCGGTCTCCATGGTGTGGGCGCATCGGTGGTAAATGCGCTCTCCGCCTTCTTGGAGGTGGAAATCTCAAACGGCGAGCATATTTATTATCAGCGCTATGAGAGGGGCAAGAGCTGTGGCCCGCTCAAACAGATCGGTGACACCCATAAGACCGGAACCAAGGTTCACTTTAAGCCGGACCATGAGATATTTGAGGATTTGGTTTATCAGTTTGATGTTCTGCTGCTTCGTCTGCGCGAACAGGCATTTTTAAATGCCGGAATCCGTATCGTCTTAAAGGATGTGCGGCCGAATGCGCCGGAGGACAAGCGTGAGGTGGATTTGCGTTACGATGGCGGTATTAAGGAGTTTGTCGAATACGAGAATCGGAACAAAGAGCCAATCCACCCGGATGTTATCTATGTCAACGCTGTCCGTGAGACCTGTGAGGCAGAGGTAGCCATGCAGTACAATGACGGCTACAGCGAAAATATCATCAGCTTTGCCAATAATATCAATACGACTGAGGGCGGAACCCATGAGACCGGCTTTAAGGCGGCGCTGACCAAGGTCATTAACGATTATGCCAGAAAATACGGATTCTTAAAGGAGAATGATGATAACCTAAAGGGAGAAGATGTCCGGGAGGGGTTAACTTGTATTATCAGCGTTAAGGTAACCGAGGCACAGTTTGAAGGACAGACCAAAACCAAACTTGGAAACAGCGAAATCCGTTCCATTGTGGAGAAGATGGTAAACGAAAAGCTGGGTGAATTTTTTGAAGAAAATCCGGCTGTTGCCAAAATTGTGGTAGATAAGGCTCTGACGGCTTCCAGAGCCCGTGAGGCGGCCAAGCGTGCTCGTGAGAATACGCGCAGGAAGAGTGCGTTGGAGAGTAGCACACTGCCGGGAAAGTTGGCTGACTGCTCTGATCGGGACAATACCTATACGGAAATTTATATTGTGGAGGGAGATTCTGCGGGCGGCAGCGCCAAGCAGGGACGTGACCGCCGATTTCAGGCGATTTTGCCCCTATGGGGAAAGATGCTGAACGTAGAAAAATCCCGAATTGATAAGGTCTACGGCAACGATAAGCTCATGCCGGTTATCACTGCCCTTGGGGCGGGAATCGGAGACGAATTTGATGTTTCTAAGATTCGCTACGGCAAGGTTGTGATTATGGCAGATGCGGATGTGGACGGCGCACATATTCGAACCTTGATGCTGACCTTCTTTTTCCGGTTTATGCGGCCTTTGATTGAGAAGGGGCATGTGTATATTGCACAGCCGCCTTTGTATAAGGTGAGCAGAGGAAAAATTGAAAAATACGCCTACAGCGATGCGGAGCTTCAGGAGATTCTGGCGGAGATGGGTGAAGGCAAGCCGCCGGCCGTTCAGCGGTATAAGGGTCTTGGTGAGATGAATCCGGAGCAGCTTTGGGAGACGACTATGAACCCGGAGACCAGAATTATGCTCCAGGTGAATTTAGAGGATGCCAGACAGGCAGACGAGACCTTTACTATTTTAATGGGTGACAAGGTAGAGCCGAGACGGAAGTTTATTGAGGATTATTCTTCTACGGTGGTCAATCTGGATATCTAGGCAGACGATGTCAACCTAAGCACCGATTTTCAGAGTAAATGTCCACTCCCTCTGCGTTAAAATGCATATTTTTGGCATCCTTAGGCGGATTCGGGTTTATATTGTCTGCCCAACCATAAAAGAGGTGTTTTTATGATTCAGATAGAAAATACAAGTGTGATGAATTTAGAAGGCGCTATCCGGGGCGCCAGAAATCCTATGAACAGCTGGAGCCGGATAGACAGTGCCTACGATGCGGAAGGAAACTACATCTTAGGCCCCAATGATTTGGATTTGGCAAAGCGTCTATGCCGTGCCGGCAGCGACCATCGAAAGTTTATCCGCCAGATTCTGGTTTCTGTAGATATAACAGCGCCCATGTATTGGTGGAAGGAATTCGATACCTATAAGGTAGGGACGGTGGCAAATTCCACCAGCACCATGCATAAAATTCACAGCAAACCTTTTTCGATGGAGGATTTCAGCCATGACCATTTAAGCCCGGAGGGGTTGAAAGCCTTGGAGAGTTACTTGGAATTTTTGGAGCAGAGGCGGCTGCGTTATGTTGCGGACAAAAATAAGGACGACTGGTATGACT
>CATVQN010000098.1 GCA_958346135.1 uncultured Eubacteriales bacterium
GTCATGGTCTTTCCGGTACCGAAACCGCCGGGAATGGCTGCCGTCCCACCCTTAGCAAGGGGAAAGAGAATATCTAAAATACGCTGGCCGGTAACCAAAGGCTTAGAAATCGGTTCTCGACGCTGATAGGGACGAGGGCGGCGGATAGGCCATTGCTGCAACATCCTAATTTCCAAAGCTGCGCCGGAGGATGTTTGAATTTTTGCCAGAACATCACGGCAGGTATATTGCCCCGAAGGCACAATCTCGGTAATGACACCCTCTATATCCGGGGGAACCATGATTTTATGGGTAATCAGACCCGTCTCCGGTGTTTCTGCCAAAATAGTGCAGGGTGTCACCTTGTCGCCTTTTTTCAGAAGCATGGTGACATCCCATTTTTTATCCATATCAATCGCATCCGGACGCAGTCCCCGGGAGATAAATGAACCCGAAAGGGCTTCAATACTGCGCAGGGGACGTTCGATTCCGTCAAAGATGTTTCCAAGTAATCCGGGGCCTAAGGTAACGGTCATAGGCGCCTTGGTAGGGATGACCGGCTCCCCGATGGTCAGTCCGGAGGTTTCTTCGTACACCTGAATAATCGTGGCGTCTTTGTGGACGGCAATAACCTCGCCAATCAGACGTTCCCGGCCAACATAGACCATTTCCATCATCGAGAGCCAGGGTGCGTCCTTTACGGTCACAACCGGACCGTTGATGCCGTAAATTACAGCAGTTTCATTCATTTTCCGTCACCTCGTTTATTCAATAATCAAGCCGCTGGTCTCATAAAAAGCATTTTTCTGTTCCTGAATCCGTGCGGCAAGGGTACAGTCTACAAAACGTTTTAACGCAGTATTTTCCAACGTGAACCCACCGATAAAATCCTGATCCAACGGCAGGATCTCCAGATTAGGCGCAGAGAAAATTTCTTTGGCAAGCGCCATATCCTGGGGCATGACAAAGCAATGTATGGAAGCAGAATCTGACTGGAGCTTTATAACCGCTTCCTGAAAAAGTGTTTTTAAAAAGTCAGTATAGGACGGAGTCTTTGTAAAGGCACGGGCGTTTTCCTCCACTTTAGCAAAAACTTCATCAAAGGTGCGCTGACGGTTTTGCAGCAGCGCTTTATGAAGCTCAGTTTCACGCCGAGTCAAAGACAGCTGCTTTTGCAGCTTCAAGGCGATTGTGCCTTTTCGAATTTCAGCATTTGCTTTTTCCTTGAGTTTCGCATCTGTTTTTTTCAGGCGGGCATTTCGCTTGGATTCCAACTCGGATAGAAGCTCCTTTTTCTGTGCGCTGGCTTCTTCAAGAAGTATATTTGCAAAATGATTTAAGGCATCCTTTGCCATATCAGTCACCTCGTTTTCAGATTAAAGGCGGACGCCGATTGCGTCCTTGACATAATTGAGGATATAATCGTCCGGCCGCTGGGAACCGTGACGGTCCGGAAGCTCAACAATCAGCGGAGTACGATTAGCGATCTTTTGCTCGGCCACATACTCCGGACAAAGATTCACCAGCTTCTCTGTAACAAGCAAAACAGCAATTTCCGGATCTGCCACAGCCTTAGAGAACGCCTGTTTAAATTCTTCCGTTTCGTGAACGACCACGCCTTCTACTCCGGCCAGACGCATTCCGGTTCGAGTATCTATGTTGTCACTAAGTAAAAAATACTTCATTATGACACCTCTTACTGGAAGAGAATCAGCAGGGAGATAATCAGGCCATAAAGTGCAATACCTTCTGCGAGTGCAACGAAGATCAGGGATTTACCCATAATTTTCGGATCCTCGGAGATCGCGCAAAGGGCAGCGGAAGCGGAGTAGGCAACGGCAATACCGTCGCCGATAAACGCATGACCGGTAGAGAGCGCAGCGCCTAAAAATTTCATGCCGTCAGCAAGGCCGGCAGAAGAGGCTGCAGCATTTTCTGCGGCAAGGACATCGGCAGAGCCGACAATCATACATGCGCCAAAGGCCAACATTAGGCCGAAAAAGGAGAGAAGATTGACGCCGATTGCGGCTTTCATTTTTCCGCCCCGCAGTCTAAAGCCAAAATGTGCCACCAATGGTACGGCGATGGCTAAGGTTACAATTAAAAAAAGTGCAATTGATTTTAACATAGTAAAAACCTCCGGATTTATAGAATGAAAACTTATTTATTTACTGGTTATTGGGCCGAAATTCACGGCCATCTCCGCTGTAGAAACGGCTGAACATCTCGTAAAATCCAAGACGCAGTACCTGGATTCCCACAATCAGACCCTCCAGACCGATTACCAGAAGATTGCCGAAAATAGCAATTGCCGCCGAACCGGCAGGATTTAGCTGGAGCATGAACATCACAACCACCGACATCATACCGGCGTGGTTCAGTGCAAAGGCGCCTACACGGAGAAAAGAGACGGTGTTGGTTACAAAGCTTAAAAGAACCTCAAACAGTTCAAAAAATGCCTCCACAAAGAACCCGCCCTTCTCCTTTGGCATCCAGTCCTTCTGCTTGGCAAGAAGTCTGCCCAAAGGCTCCTGCAAAAACATCATCAGCAGGGATATTAAAATCAGGATTCCTGCCAGTATAAGGGGCTGCCCCGAGCCCTTCAGCATGGACAGGGCGCAAACCAGCACCAGAATGTAAAAGAGCATTCCCGCAACACCATTCTGGGAGAAAAGAATCTTTTGCCAATTTTTTTGCCGGATACCGTTAATTACATTAAACATCATACAAATCAGGATGATGACAACGCCAAGAACAATGGAATAAACAAGGGTGTTCATCATGTTTTGGCTGCTTTCAAAGGGGGTGTACCAGAGCGGCCGAATCAAGGCGTGCTCTCCCTCGAATCCAAAAAATGAGCCGTAAAGGAACCCAAATACTGTGGACGAAAGTCCAATCGGCACCAAAAGCTTTGCCAAAAACCCGCCTTTTTTCATCCATATCATGATAAGGCCAATCGCCGTCAGACAAAGACCATGGCCGACATCGCCAAACATGATGCCAAAGAGCAGGGTGTAAACCACCGCCAAAAACGGCGTAGGATCCATTTCGTTATAGTTCGGAACGCCGTACATGCGGACAAACTCTTCGAAGGGATGGAATATCCGCCAATTTTTTAATTTGGTAGGCGGTGTGATATGGCTGACTGCCTCCGGAGAATCCACAATCATAGAGCAGGCGGGATCCTTTTGAATTTTTGCCTGAAGTGCAGGAACCTCATCTGCGTCAATCCAGCCGGTCAGGCAGAAGGAGCTTTGACTGACGGTAGCTAAATGGTGGATATTATAAAGGTCATAATGGTATTTAATACAGGCGTAGGCTCGGAGTAAGTCCCGGCGCTGGGCATTGACTGTTTCGGTCAATTGGGTTTTGCGGGCGGTGAGCTCACGCCGCTTTTCTTCGGCCTTCTGCTTTAGAGCCGCAATCACCTGACCGGGCGTTCCCTGTTCGTCTCCGTCTAAGTGCAGAGATTCAAAATACAAGGTAGCAAAAATCCGATCCACGTTTTCGGTATGAGTGTTTGAGACAAAATAAAGTCCCCAGACATAGTCCTTATCGGATGTCAGCGCATAGAAATACGCCGGAAGATTCTTTAAATAGGTGCCGAGCTTTGCATAGCTGGAAACCGGAATCTTTCCGAATCGATAATTCAGGTATTTCAGTTTTGACAGTTTTTCCAAATGAACATTGGTATTCATGACCGGAATCAACGTTTGAATAATTTCATCATAGTGTCGCAATTCGTATTGCAGCGTTTCAATTTCTTGTTTTAGGGCGTGAATCTGTGTATCAAAATGATCTAAAAACTGTTCCAATTCCTCCTGAGTAATTGATTCATCATGCCGGCGGACACCGCTGCAGTCTACTTTGGCATACTCAAGCACATCCGCAACGTGTTTCATGGTATTCTCATAGGGATTTGGGGAGGTGTCCATAGAGAAGCCTTCCGTGCTGTGCAAGGCATTGAGCGGATTTTCAAACTCAATGGCGCTGTCTAAAATATAATCAGAGACAATGCGATCGAATTCAGAACGGGGACCTACCAGACTGATGAACTTCATTTTAGAGATCATGATTGTACACCTCCTTTGTGATATCCAACGAGATGGTCTTTGATGGCATCCGGAGCCAGGCCGTAGCGTATTCCCTCAATGATGGATACAATATTATTGATTTCAATGCGCCGCAGCTGTGCATAAGAGAGCGCTGCCTGCAAAGAATACGGATGCGCTGCATACATTCTCCGATATAGCCGAGCCATATAATCGTTTTTTCTTTTTTCAAAAAATCGGTCATTTACGTCAAAGGCATCCTGATAGGGGGTCTGTTCCTGAATGATTTTCAGAGTAGCCGCCATGGTAGGAGCCTGGACAATTTCCGTAATAACAGGAGGACGCAGCCGATAATAGCTTGGAATCACACAGGCGTAAATTTCTTCATCATCCATCTGAAACCGTTCTTTGCAGCGAAGCAGAAAAATCAGATTGTCAAGATCGATTTCGGTTCCAAAGACTTTAAGAGCCAATCCTGCGTCTTCGTGATTTAAATATTTTTTTGCATAACGGCAGCTAAGCATTGCCCAATAGCTGTCTAAAGCCACCTCCAGATAAAACAGTTCCTGTCGTTTGGGGTCATCGGCAAAGGTGCGGAAAACCGGGTAGTAGGGAGTGGGCTTAATAAATTCAATAAAAGCGGAAAAGCTTTTAATTTCTGCCAGCTCCTCTGCTTTGATGATGCCACTTCCCATGGGAATATCCATGAGCTGTGTCACAATCTGTTCCGGGTGTCCGATATGCAGCAGGCGAAGAAAAACCTTTAATTTTTCAATCCCGTCCTGAATTTCCAATGCCTTTAAAAAGAAGGTACTGCCCATATCGGTGTAGTGCAGCAAGGCCATAATGTCTTGGAGCGTCTGGGACTTTAGCAGTTGTTCCAGCCGTCCCCGATGCAGCGTCGTCAGAGGAATGTTTTGCAGAACCTTGCGATACCTGGTGTTTTCACAAAGATAGGAGGCCACCGCCGGAACCGAATGCAGCTGAATCAGAGCGTCATAGTCCTTTTGATGCAGGGTAGTGCCTGTCATAGCATGTACCTTTGCGGCAAGGGCAGAATTTTTCATAACACGAAGCAGCATAGTTATCCCTCCTGAATCAGAAACGGATCACGGCCTCAGTGATGGAATCAATCCAGGCCTGTTTTTTTTCCTGACATTGCTTGGAAAGTGCCTCCAGCTTATGCTCGTAAAAGGTTTCTAATTGTTCCATATCCTCTTGGCGTTCCGCATCCATACGCAGTCGCAGCTGCTCCAGCTGCTTGGCAACCTGTTCACGGCTTTCTTGTTCTCGGTGCTTAATTTCTTTTTGTATATCCGCTTCATAGTTCTCTTCCGCTGCGGCAGCGGAATCGGAGATTCCGCGTGCTTTTTCTTCAATGTCCAGAATTGCCTGCATAATATCCATCCGACGTCATCCTTTCTATTTGCTTATTTTTCGCAAAAATAAGGTATACAT
>CATVQN010000099.1 GCA_958346135.1 uncultured Eubacteriales bacterium
GGAAAACGCCGCAGTATTTCCGCCGCCAGCCCAAAGGAATATAGAGAAAGAATAAAAACTCCATCTGTTTGCAATATTCCTCCGAAATACAACCATACTTGGGCATAACCACCCGCACGTCATGACCTTGCTTTGCCAGCGCCTGCGGCAGTGCACCAACCACGTCGCCAAGGCCGCCGGTCTTGGCAAAGGGAGCTACCTCAGAAGAACACATCAATATTTTGCTCATACCATAACACACCTTTCAGAAAGATTCTCTCTTGGTTGACTTAAATTGCCTAAATCACTGCACCTTTTCCAATCACCATTGGATAAGTATCCTGGCCTACCAGCTTTTTACCGCTGCGCAGCACCACCTCTTTATCAAAAATCACATTGGCCATCATACAGTTGTCACGCACATCCGAGTTCTGCATAATGATACAGTTTTCCACTGATGCACCCTTTCCGATATGCACACCCCGGAAAAGGACGCAGTTCTTTACTGATCCTTCAATCACACAGCCATCGGCAACAATGGAGTTTAAAACCTCCGCATTTTTGCCGTAACGTGTGGGAATGGTGTCCTTGACCTTGGTGTAGATGGGCATATCGGTTTTCAAGCCGAACAACTCCTCACGAATTTCGTGACTGAGAAGGCTGAGATTGGCGTCAAAAAAGGATTTGACATCATCAATTTTGAGCTGGTTGCCGGTAAACTCATAGGCACAGATCTTGAGCCGGCGCAGATTCGCAAGGAAAATATCCTTGGAAATAGAATGCTTGCCGTGGGCTCTCGCATCATCTACCAGATCCATCAGCAGTTCCTTACGGATGATGAATCGGTGCATATAGGAAAGCTGCGCACGCTGCTTGGCAGGATACACATGAATATCCTGTACCGTACCATCCTCAGCCGCCGCCAAAAGAATATGCCGTTTCAGAATCTGGGACTCAATTTTTTCCTCCCGGTGGCAGACCAGCGTGATGTCTGCCTCCTTCTCCAGATGAAACCGGAGTGCGTCCGAAAAATTCATATTACAGATGGTATTGCAGTCTGCGACCACCGCATACTCCTGACGGCTTTTGGAAAGATAATGGTTGACACCGTATAAAATATCCACACCACCGATTTTTTCGCTTGCGCTCTCCCGCGCTTCACCGGGCGGCAGAATAAAAAGACCGTTGTTCTTTCTGTCCATATCCCAGTCTTTTCCGGTTCCCAGATGGTCGGTCAGGGAACGATAGTTATAAGGGGTGGTAATTCCCACATTGATAATAGAGGAATTCACCATACTTGACAAAATGAAATCTATGATGCGATAACGGCCGCCAAAGGGAACCGCTGCCAAAGACCGAACGCTGGTCAGCTCACCCATGCCGGCTTCCGGATTTTCCGCAAATATCAAGCCTAACATATCATTTTTCATAATCTTCGTAACCTTTCTGCCCACTAAAAGTAAATCAGAAATTCCCCGCTGCCATTCTATCCGCAGGCAGGATAGAATCAGAGAACGTCTTCGGTAACCATAGAATTGACTGCAATTTTGACACCGTCGCCAACGGTGACTTCCGGCCCCAATACGGTAATGTCATCACTGCAGAGCTTTTCGTTAATCCAGGTACGGTTTGCCGCATCCTCCATGGAACCGACCACGGCTTTTTCACCTATACGGACATCGGCGCCTATAATAGATTTATAGACCACCGCATCCCGGCCGATTACCACCCCCGGCATGATAATGGAATCCTCTACCTTTGCGCCCTTTCCCACGGTCACACCTTCAAAAATGACCGAATGATCGATCTCGCCGAAAATTTCACAGCCCTCTGTGATATAACAGTTACGCAGCTTTGCATCAGCCGAAACATAATGTGGGGGTTTTATGGGGTTTTTCCCGTAGATACGCCAGTCACTGTCGTCCAGATTACACCCGGCGCCGTCATCCAAAAGCTCCATATTGGCCTCCCATAGGCTCTGAATGGTTCCCACATCCTTCCAATAGCCATCAAACCGGTAGGCAGCCATCTTGAGCCCATCATTTAGCATTTTCGGAATCACATTCTTTCCGAAATCGTTCTCGGAGGTAGGATCCGCCTCGTCGGCAATCAAATATTTCTTCAAAGCCTCCCAGCCAAAGCAGTACACACCCATAGAGGCCAAATTACTCTTGGGACACTTGGGCTTTTCCTCAAACTCAACGATACGGTCATTCTCATCCGTGTTCATTATTCCAAATCGGGAGGCTTCGTCCCAGGGCACCTCAATCACCGCAATGGTAACATCTGCCTCGGCCTCCTTGTGCCGTCGAATCATTTTGCTGTAATCCATCTTATAGATATGGTCACCGGACAGCACCATAACGCATTTTGGGTGGAACCTCTCGATAAAACTCAGGTTCTGATAAATCGCATTGGCCGTTCCCTTGTACCACTCGCCTTTTTCCGCAGATGTATAGGGCGGCAGCACATAAACACCTCCGTTGGAACGGTCTAAATCCCAGGACTGACCGCCTGCGATATAAGTATTGAGCTCCAGCGGCTGATACTGGGTCAGCACCCCCACTGTGTCGATTCCCGAATGGGTACAGTTACTCAGTGGAAAATCAATGATCCTGTATTTTCCCCCGAAGGGAACCGCAGGCTTTGCTACATTCTTTGTCAGAATTCCCAGCCGGCTTCCCTGTCCGCCGGCCAGAATCATTGCTACACAATCTTTTGCTTTCATCGTTATAACCGCTTGCCTTTCCGACCCACAAATTGATGCATTTTCTGTCTATCGTGAGCCGGATAGACAGAACTTTGCCGTTTTATTGACTCTTCTTTTCCGCTTTTTTCACCTTGTTTTTTTTCGGTACGGATTTTACGGGTTTCCATTTTAAATAGTACCCGGTCAGCGGCGGAAGACTCAGCTCAATGGAATAGGGAAATTCCCGGAAGGGCTTTGCCTTGGTCCGTACCTTCCGACTGCCTCTGCCGTCGCCTCCATAGCATTTCTGATTGGTGCTGAGCAGTACCTCGTACTCTCCCGGCTCGGGAACACCAATGATATATTTCTCCCGTTCCACCGGGGTAAAGTTTAAAACCACCGCAAGCTTTTCGGTCTTGTCCCGGCTGATACGCAGAAAAGACAAGACGCTGCTAGCCGCATCCTCCGCATTGAGCCATCGAAAGCCCTGCCAATCTCCCTGTTCCCGTTCGATTTCAAACAGGGCGGGATGCTCCCGGTAAAAGTGATTCAAATCTGCCGAAAAACGGTGCAGCTTGGCATGGGTTTCATATTCGTCCAATGACCAATCCAGCTGACCGTCAAACCGCCACTCCACAAACTGGCCGAACTCGCCGCCCATAAACAGCAGCTTTTTGCCGGGGTGTGCGTACATGAAGGTATAAAGCAGCTTCAGCTCAGCAAACTTCTCCTCATAGCTTCCCCACATTTTATCTAAGAGCGACCGCTTTCCATGTACCACCTCGTCATGAGACAGCGCCAGAATATAGTTCTCCGAAAAAGCATACATCATGGGAAAGGTCAGCTTATTGTGGTTTCCCTTCCGAAACAGGGGGTCGCACTGCATATAATCCAATACATCGTGCATCCAGCCCATACTCCATTTAAAGTTAAACCCAAGACCTCCTTCACAGGCCGGCTGGGTCACACCGCCCCAAGCGGTGGACTCCTCCGCAATCATCAATACATTGGGATGCCGCTCAAACACCGCCGTATTCAGTTTTTGTAAAAAGTCAATGGCCTCCAGGTTCTCCTTGCCGCCGTACCGGTTCGGGAGCCATTCCCCGTCCCGACGGTTATAATCCAAATACAGCATACTGGAAACCGCATCCACCCGGATGCCGTCCATGTGATATTCCTCCAGCCAAAACAGTGCATTGGAGATCAGGAACGAAAAAATTTCGGTTTTGGTCCAGTCAAAGACCAAGGTTCCCCATTCCTTATGCTCGCCCCGCCGGCTGTCTGGATGCTCATACAGCGGAGTGCCGTCAAACATGGCTAAAGCATAGCCATCCTTGGGAAAATGTGCCGGAACCCAATCCATAATAATCCCAATTCCGTTTTGGTGCAGCGCATCCACCAGCGCCTTTAGCTCAACCGGCCTGCCATAGCGGCTGTTTGCGGAATAATATCCCGTCACCTGGTATCCCCAGGAACCGTCAAAAGGATATTCCGCAAGCGGCATCATCTCCACATGGGTATATCCCATCTCCTTCAAATAGGGGATAAGCTGATCAATCATCTCCGTATAGGTATAAAAGCTTCCGTCCTCCTTGCGCCGCCAGGAGCCAAAATGCATCTCGTAAATCGAAATTGGCTTGTCATAAGGCAGTGTGCTGCGCCGATTCTCAATCCACTCCCGGTCGTTCCAGGTATAGGTCAAATCCGTTGTCACCGATGCATTGGCAGGTCGCACCTCAGAATAAAAAGCATAGGGATCCGCTTTTAAAACAGTATCACCCCGATAGGTCTCTATACTGAATTTATAATTCTGACCCTCGGTAATCCCCGGGAGAAAAAGCTCCCAAATTCCGGAATTGGTATGCCGATGCATCCGCCCCCGGTTGGGATCCCAGCCGTTGCCGTCACAGACCACGGAAACCGACTTGGCATTGGGCGCCCAGACCGCAAACAAATACCCCTCTTTACCGCCGTCCGACTGCAGCTTGTGCGCACCGAGCATCCGATAGCTTTCGTAGTTTACGCCCTGATTAAAAAGATACATAGCCGTTTCATCAATATAGGCCTTTTCTTTTGTGTCCTGCCGTTCTCGATTTTTCACTTGTCATCCCTCCGCAGATACCGTCTGTAAAATATAGTAAATTCCTTCCGAAAAAGGTACTGGGTTTTATCTAATATAGACAATCTTATTGTACCATATTATGGTCTTTTTGTCTATTTTTTTCAAACTAAAATATGCACAAATTATTCCGCCCATCTTTGTAGGATTTTAAAGGTGTTCCCGTTTTCAACGTTTTCGGAAAATAGGCCTATTTTATAAATATATGCAAACGCTTTCTTAAATATTCCATGTTTTTGCAGCCAAAATTTCAAAGTTTTTGATACTTCGCTATGGCCTTGGCAAAAGCTTTGCCTCCGACAGCAGCCGATACAGAGTGGGGGAAAAAGAAAATTCCTCCATCAGGCGCTGTGCCTCCTCGAGTGCGGCAAGGCGCTTCTTAAAAGGCACCGGGCGCCGCACGCCCCGAATCAGTAAATTCTTCGGGGAATGTGCAAGGTCCACAAACTCCACCACCTGTACCCGATAGCCGCAGGCCTCCAAAAGCGCACTGCGGACGGCGTCGGTAGCCAGAGCGGAAAATCGTTCCTGAATCAGACCATAGCGGGTCAGAAGCGACAGATTTTCACTTTGTATCTGACCGTTTAGTTCGTGCTGACAGCAGGGAACGCAATAAATCAGCTTACAATCCCAGCGTACCGCATGAAACAACGCATAGTCGGTAGCTGTATCACAGGCGTGCAGGCT
>CATVQN010000100.1 GCA_958346135.1 uncultured Eubacteriales bacterium
GTGTTTAACAATACGGTAAAAAGTATCATCAAAACAAAAGGTATCTTTTTCACTTTTCATACCACCTTTAAAGTTCTTATTTATCTTTCCTTGACATCAATACTACGCACTCCACATGAGCGCTGCGGGGAAACATGTTCACAGGGGTCACTTTTTCTATCCGATACCCGTTTTCGGTTAAAAATTTCAAATCACGCGCCAGAGTTGAAGGCTTGCAGGACACATAGACAATCCGCAAAGGCTTTACCTTTACCAGTGTTTCCAAAAGTGCTGTATCACACCCCTTGCGTGGCGGATCTAAAATCACTACATCTGCTCTTTCTCCCCGTCTTACTAATTCCGGCACCACAATCTCTGCCTTGCCGCAATAGTAACAAGCATTTTCAATTCCGTTGAGCATTGCGTTCTCACGGGCATTCTCCACAGCATCCTCCACTATTTCAACACCAATCACTTTTTTTGCTTTGTGCGCCATAAAGAGTCCTATGGTACCGATACCGCAATAGAGATCCCACAAGGTTTCCTTTCCTGAAAGACACGCATATGCGGCGGCAATTTCATAGAGTGTTTGAGTTAAAAAACGATTGACCTGATAAAAAGACAGCGGGGAGATTTTAAACTGAATTTCTCCGATCCGGTCAATTAGGTAATCCCGACCCCAAAGAATGTGATTCTCTTTTCCCAGAACCACGTTAGTAGGCTTTTCATTGATATTTTGAACGATTCCCGCCACCGGGAAACGCAAACTCAAAATATTCTCAATCAATGCATCTTTGGCCGGGAATTTCTTCTCCCCGGTGACCAACACCAGCAGCATTTCTCCGCTGCCTTCCCGAATATAGATGTGCCTTAAAAATCCCTGATTCGTATTTTCATCATAGGGCGCAATTCGATATTCTTCCATCCAGCGCTTTATCATAGCAAGCACCTCAGTGTCCCGCTCCCCCTGAATCAAACAATCCGCGACGGGAATCAGCGCATGACTGTTTCGTCTGTAAAATCCGATTCCTGCCGGCGTTACAGGATACTGCGCCTTGTTCCGGTAACGTGTCAGCCGATTGGAGCACACAACCTGCTCAGACACTGCGTCTAAACCGCCGATTCGCCGGATGCACGACTCAACCTTCTCCCGTTTATAAGAAAGCTCTGCATGGATATCCATATGCCATAACTGACACCCTCCGCATTGATAAAAATACGGACATTCTGCTTTGGTACGATGCGGGGACGGTTTTATAACCTCTAAAAGCTTTCCATAAGCATAGTTCTTTAAAACTTTTACAATTAAAATCCGTACTTTCTCTCCCTCAATGGTATACGGAACAAAGACTGCCATACTGCCGACTCTTCCGACTCCGTCACCCTCATCCGTCATTCCTGTAATTTCTACCTCATAAATTTCGTTTTTCTGCATAACTTTCTCCTGCTGCGTAAATTCTATAATTCAACCCGCCATTGCAGCGCTTTGGAAAGTGTGATCTCATCGGCAAATTCCAGTTCGCCGCCAACGGGAACACCATGCGCTATCCTGGTTACTTTGACGCCGAAGGGCTTAATCAGTTTGGAAATA
Organism: uncultured Eubacteriales bacterium; assembly: GCA_958346135.1. GTDB lineage: Bacteria > Bacillota > Clostridia > Monoglobales > Monoglobaceae > Ructibacterium. Next base: position 1,571 of record CATVQN010000100.1, read on the forward strand.
TACATGGCTGTTGTCTCCCCCTCCAAATTCGGGTTGGTGGCCATAATCACCTCTTTAATTCCGCCTGCGGAAATTCTTTCCATCAGTTCCTTGATCCGAATATCATCCGGACCTATGTTGTCCATAGGAGCAATGGCGCCGTGCAACACATGGTATACCCCCTTAAACTCATTGGTGCGCTCCATTTGAAGTACATCTTTCGGACTTTCCATCACACAGATTACACCGTGGTCCCGTGATGGATTGGCACAGATATTGCATAGCTCCTTATCCGAAAGGTTCTGACATTCCTTGCAGTAGCAAAGGGATTTTTTCGCCTCTATAATTGCATAGGCAAACTTTTCCGCCTTTTCCTTTGGCTGATTTAAAACGTAAAAAGCCAATCTCTGCGCTGTCTTGCTGCCAATTCCCGGCAACTTTTCAAACTCCTCAATAAGGTTCTGTAGGGGTGCTGCAAAATATTCCATCTGTTTCCTCCTGATTTCTAAAAAATCTGTAGTTTATTCTTTAATCCGGAAAAACGCTTTTGTGTATTATCGTTATCCACAAACATCTTCACATATTCCTCACGTCCCACCAATACCACCAAAGATTTGGCACGGGTGATAGCCGTGTACAAAAGATTTCTGGTCATCAGAAGCCGATGTGTTTCAAAGACCGGCATAACCACCACATCAAACTCACTGCCCTGACTTTTATGCACCGTAATCGCATAGGCCAGCTCCAGCTCATCCAGCAGCATAAAGTCATACTTAACCAGCCTATCGTCAAACACCACACTCAGCTTTTGATTTCGATTGTCAATTTCCGTAATAAATCCCACATCACCGTTAAATACACCAAGTCCCTTTTCACTGCCGTCAATACGTTCCCATTCCATTTGATAGTTATTTTTAATCTGCATCACTTTATCCCCCAGCCGGAAAATACAGTGACTTGCAATTTTCTCCGGTTTCCCGGAATCCGGAGGATTCAGCGCCTGCTGCAATACGGCATTGAGATTCTGGACGCCGATGAGTGATTTTCGAGTAGGAGTCAGCACCTGAATCTGGGAGATATTGCTAAGTCCATATGCCTTAGGCAGTCTTCGGGCACATAGATCCGCAATGGTATCCGGAAGGGTCATGGGATCGTCTCTGGTAACAAGGAAAAAGTCATTGTCCCAATCGTTAAGCATCGGCATTTCACCGTGGTTGATACGATGGGCATTCATGACAATCATACTCTCCCGCGCCTGGCGGAAAATCTCGGTCAGCCGAATGCAGGTAAGGACTTCACTTTCAATAATATCCTTTAACACGTTTCCCGCACCCACTGAGGGCAGCTGGTCACTGTCGCCTACCATAACCAGGCGAGCACCTCGGGGAATGGCATCCAATAAGCTATCCATCAGCAGGATGTCTACCATAGACATCTCATCTACAATCAAGATGTCACAATCCAACGTATTTTGGGCATTTCGGGCAAAATGTGATCCAACCTCATCAATTCCCGGCGTAATTTCCAAAAGTCTGTGGATGGTTTTCGCTTCCATACCCGAAAGCTCCGTAATCCGCTTGGCTGCCCGACCGGTTGGCGCCGCCAAAGCCACCCGCTTTCTTAAGCGCTGCATCAATTCAATCATGGTTTTAATAATGGTGGTCTTCCCGGTACCGGGCCCACCGGTAATCACCATGGCAGAATTCTGAAAAACACATCGCACCGCTTCGAGCTGTGCTTCGGCAAGATGGATTCCGGTATCCTCCTCCACTTCTTCAATCAGTCTATCGTATTCTTCGCTTTTTTCATCAAAAATCAGCTGCGACATTTCCAAAAGTCTTTCTGCCACACGCTTTTCCGCATTATAATACAGTTTTAGATACAGAGCATCAAAATCTCCCATATTGGAAAGCACCAGATCTCCCCGCAGCAGCATTTCAGCAATGGTCTCTTCCACTGCGCCCCGCTCCACCTCCAAAAACTGACAAGCCTGTCCCACTACCGCTGATCTCGGAAGAAAGGTGTGACCATTTAAATAGCCAATCTGCTGCATCAAAAACTGGATGCCGGCAGAGATTCGTTCATACGAACAAGGATTTAAGCCCAGGTCTTCTGCGATTTTGTCCGCAGTTTTAAAATTGATTCCGTCAACACGCTCTGCCAATATATAGGGATTCTCCTGTACTAGCTTCACCGTGGAAACACCGAACTGCTGAAAGGCCTTAAAGGCTGCACCGGGAGATATTCCGAATTTTTGAAAGAACATCACCACCTCCCGGACGCCGATGAGTTCTATGTATTTTTTATAGATTGCATCAACCTTCTTTTTGGTCAGTCCCGAAATCACCAGAAGCCGATCCGGTTCATGCTCAATAACCTCCAGAGCCTCTGCACCGAACATTTCCACTATTTTTCTAGCCGTGGTCTTTCCGATTCCCGGCAGCAACCCGGAGGAAAGATATTTTTCAATTTCCGTTTCCGAGGTGGGCATTTTATATTCATATCCCTCTACCTTGAATTGGTCACCGTATTCCACATGCGTCACCCATTGCCCGTAAACAACAATAGATTCGCCCTCGGCCAGGTTTGGCATATATCCCGTCAGCGTAATCAGCTGTCCCCCGCTGGAAATATCACAAACAGTATATCCGTTTTCCGAATTTTCGTAAATGATATTCTCCACAATACCGTCAAGTTTCAGCATTTGCCAAACCTCCCTTCTGTCTCACATTCAATCTTTTATATTATAAAACAAATACTAAGAAAACACAAGTTTTTTCTCCAACTGTTTTGGCAAATCAATCATAAAAGAAAAAGGAGCGAATCCATCGCTCCTAAAGAATCACTTTTTTGACAGCCCGGGAAACCGCCGGATAAAGGGCGAGCTTATCCATAGAGGTATCTAAATAAATCTCATCTGCCAGCATCGCCTGAAAAATCAGCATTCCCAGTCCGTTTAAGGTGCGGTGTCCACGGCACTCTGCCTCATAGAGCAGCCGTGTCTGTTCCGGATTATAAATCAGATCCGAAACCAGACAGGTATCGGGAAGTACATCCAAAAATCCAAAGTCCGAGAAATCGTCCGTCATTCCATGCATTCCAAGAGGTGTGGCATTGATTAAAATATCACAGCTGCGGCACACGCTGTATAGGTTTTCTGCATCCATCGAAAACGCCTGTGCCGAAACACCTGTTTTCTCTTTCACACTGTCACAAATTGCCGTTGCCTGACTAAGCGTACGGTTCAGCACAGTAAGGGCGGAGGCGCCGTCAAGAGCGGCCTTATACAATATCGTTCTTGCTACACCGCCTGCGCCTAAAATAACCACGCTCCTTTGCGAAAACGCTTCCTGAACCAGCGAAAGTGCCGTGGTATAGCCGCCGGCATCTGTGTTATAGCCATAGAGATTGCCGTTTCTCACCCGCACAGTATTGACCGACTGAAACCGTGCAGCCTCTTCTTCTATCTCGGATAGGTATGGCAGAATATCCACCTTGTGGGGCATCGTAAGATTAAATCCGTCGATCTCTTTCTCGCGGACAAACCGCAAAAAGGCCTCCAGTTCTCCCTTTTTGACCTGTACCTTATAGTATTGATAGTCTACTCCTAAGTTGTCTAAAACAGCGCCGTGTACTGCAGGGGAAAGACTGTGTTCAATGGGATCACCGATCACTGCAAGCTTTATCATCTTGTTTTACCTCTTCTAACAAATACTCTATTGCCAGGGTATACCCCCGAAATCCAAGTCCGCAAATCTGACCGATGCAGGCCGGTGCCGTAACAGACCGGCGGCGGAATTCATCTCGCTTATGAATATTGCTGAGATGCACCTCAACCGCAGGCAGATTCACCGCCATCAATGCGTCATAGATGGCGTAGCTATAATGCGTATATGCCCCCGGATTGATTACAATTGCA
>CATVQN010000101.1 GCA_958346135.1 uncultured Eubacteriales bacterium
TAATTATTCCATAATTTTATTTTCTTTCCTTTATGCAATATGAATAATGAAGGGACAGCGCCGGCAAAAATACAGAAAAAAGGACAAAACAGAGCGGCGCTATAGGAAGAAGGATGTGTGAAAAATTACTGTCAAGCTGATTACACTGGGATGTAAAACCAACTTATACGAGAGTGAAGCAATGGCGGCGCTGTTTCAAAAGGCGGGCTATACGGTGCTTTGCGGCCGGGAGGCTGCGGATGTCTATGTGATTAACACCTGCACCGTCACCGGCACCGGCGCACAGAAAAGCCGGCAGCAGATCCGAAAGGCCAGACGGGAAAATCCAAACGCAGTTGTGGCCGTTACCGGGTGTCTGGCGCAGACCGAGGCGGAAACGCTGCGGCAGGAAACCGGCGCTGACATCTTAATCGGCAACAAATACCGGAGTCGGATTGTAGAACTGGTGGAACGGGCGCTGGCCGGAGAAAAGGGCGGCTACGTCGAGGACATCTTAAAGGAGCATACCTATGAGGAGCTGGGAATTACCCACAGCCAGAGCCGGGTGCGTGCCAATTTGAAGATTGAGGACGGCTGTAATAATTTTTGTGCCTACTGCATCATTCCTTTTGCGAGAGGGCCGGTGCGCTCCCGTTCCCTTGACAAAATCCGGGAGGAGGCCAAAAGCTTGGGAGAGGCCGGTTACGGCGAGGTGGTGCTGACTGGCATCCACATCGGCTCCTATGGGCGGGATCTGGAAAATGGGATTTCGCTGATGGATGTGATTGAGGCGGTACACGAAACAAAGGGAATTTCTCGGATTCGGCTGGGGTCTTTGGAACCGGTGATTATTACCGAGGATTTTGTCCACCGGGCAAGGTCGCTGCCAAAGCTGTGCCCGCAGTTTCATATGTCCCTGCAAAGCGGCTGTGATGCCACCTTAAAACGGATGCGGCGGCACTACACCACCGAAGAATATCGGAAGGCGGTTTGGCGGCTTCGGGAAAATCTGCCGGATACGGCCATTACCACCGATCTAATGGTGGGATTTGCCGGTGAAACCCGGGAGGAATTTGAGGAATCCTATGCTTTTTGTAGGGAAATGGCCTTTTCACAGATGCATATTTTCCCCTATTCCGTGCGAAAGGGTACGGCAGCGGAGCATTTTTTAAATCAGGTGCCGGAAAAGGTTAAGACAGAACGTTCTCATGCCATGCTGGCACTTGCGGCGCAGATGAAGGAGAATTTTTACCGAAGCTATATCGGGCGCACGCTGCCGGTGCTTTTGGAACAAAAAGCAAACGGCGTCTATCATGGTACTACGGCCAACTATATGGATGTTCGGACCGAGGCGGAAAACGCCCGGCCGGGACAGCTTGTACAGGTCAAAATGGACGGATATCAAAAGGAATATCTGACGGGGACGGTGGTATGACCCCGGCATTTTGGCGGTCGATACCGCGTATTTTCTGAAAAAGATGAAAAAATACACATATCAAAATTGGGAGGAATTTTTCATGAAAAACCAGGTGCTGGAAAACCCTGTAAAAAACCAGAACGAATCATTCACATCGCTTACCGTTATCTCTTGTCTGATGGTGACCTTTTATCTGATTGCCAATATCATGGCGGTCAAGGTGATTTCCATCGGCGGTATTGCACTGTTCGATGCCGGAACCGTAACCTTTCCCTTTGCCTATATGCTGGGAGATGCACTGACTGAGGTATGGGGATTTCGGACAGCAAAAAAAGTGATTTTTGTCACTTTTCTCTGTAATATCATTCTGGTGGCGGCCACCTCGTTAGGGCTGATTCTGCCCGCCCCGGACTATATGGCCGAAACTACGGCGGCGTATGCGGGCGTCTTTACTTATGTGCCAAGGATTGTGGCGGCTTCCTTGCTGGCGTTTTTGGGAGGCGAGCTTTCCAACGCCTGGGTGATGGAAGCAATCAAGAAAAGAACCGGCAAAAAGTACTTGTGGATCAGAACCATCGGCAGCTCTGCAGTAGGCTATATCTTTGATACCGTGATTTTTGTACTGATAGCCTTTTGGGGAACCAGTCCCGTCCGGGATCTACTGACCATGATTGTGGCGCAGTATTTCATGAAGCTGGGGCTGGAGGCCATAGGAGGAACGCCGCTGGCCTACGGATTGATTGCGTGGCTGAAAAGACATGAAAATACTGCTGAAACAGAGAGCGGAGGAGGAGAGAATGGCTGAGCTTGTGCGTTATGCGAAAATTACAACCGTGATGCCCCGGGAATTTCTGCTCTTGCAGGGACAGGGCTGCGTCTGGAAAAAATGTACCTTCTGTGATTATCATACGGATGTAAGCTTGGATCCCTTTTGGGTGAACCGGCCGGTACTGGAACGGGTGACCGGGGAATTCGGAGTTTTGGACATCATCAATTCCGGCTCTGCCATGGAGCTGGATGAAAAGACCCTTTCTCTGATTCGGAAAACGGCGGATGCAAAGGGGATTCACACGCTTTGGTTTGAGGCACACTGGTTGTATCACAATAAGCTGGCGGAATTTGCCGCACGGTTTCCCAATCAGACCGTACATTTTCGATGCGGTGCAGAAAGCTTTGATCCCGCTCTGCGCCGGGCGTGGAATAAGGGGATTCCGGAGGAGGTTACGCCGGAGGAAATGGCACGGTATTTTGACGGCGTATGCCTTCTGGCTGGCGTAGAAGGCCAAACCCGGGAGGGAATCTTAAAGGATATTGAAACGGCGCGTGCCCACTTTTCTTATTGCAGCGTAAATGTCTTTGCGGAAAATTCCACCGATACCAAGCGAGACCGTGTGCTTGCGGATTGGTTCGCCGCAGAGGCTGCGCCCCGGCTAAGAAAGCTGTCGGGGGTTGAGGTGCTGCTGGAGAATACGGATTTGGGCGTCGGCTGATAAAAGCAAAGGATATGGGCCGCAGACTGCGGCAGATAGGAGATTTTTATGAGACACGGATTTATTAAGGTGGCCACAGCAACGCCAAAGGTAAGAGTGGCTGATGTCGCCTTTAACACCGAAAAAACCATTGCTATGCTGCATGAGGCGGCACAGCATGGGGCGAGGCTGGCAGTCTTTCCGGAATTGGGACTGACGGCCTATACCTGCAGTGATCTGTTCTTTCAGACCGCATTGATTCAGCAGGCACAGGATGCCGTCTGCCGGATTGCAGGAGAGACGGAAAAGCTGGATATTCTGGCTGTGGTGGGTTTGCCCTTGGCGGTGGGTGATAAGCTCTACAATGCGGCGGCGTTTTTACAAGGCGGGAAGATTCTCGGCTTTGTTACCAAGACGTATTTGCCAAACTATAACGAATTTTATGAAATGCGGCACTTTTCGGTCCTGCAGGAAAATACCGAGGTCACAATAGATGGTCAGCGGATTCCGGTGGGGCCCAAGCTGATTTTTTGCTCTGAATATATGGACAGTTTTCGGGTTGCGGCGGAAATCTGTGAGGACTTATGGGCGCCGGTTCCGCCGGGAATCGGGCATGCCCTCGGCGGTGCTACGGTGCTGGTGAATCTGTCCGCCAGCAACGAGATTATCGGCAAGGGCGACTATCGTAAGGTTCTGCTGGAATCCCAGTCATCCCGGGAGGTCTGCGCCTATCTCTATGCGGACGCCGGTTCGGGGGAGTCCACCACCGATTTGGTGTTTGGCGGCCATAGTATGATTTATGAAAACGGTACCCTTTTGGCCGAGGCCAAGGCGTTTGATGAGAAAATTCTCTATGCCGATATCGATGTGGAACGTATTGTGCAGGAGCGGCGGCGGCTCAGCACCTTCCGTCCGGAGGAGGCACAGGGATACCGGAAGATCTTCTTCGGCGGAGAGCGGCACGATACCAAGCTGGAGCGCACCTTTGAACCGCATCCCTTTGTTCCGGCAGATGCCGGTAAGCTGTCACAGCGGTGCGAGGAGATTGTTTCCATACAGTATCATGGCTTAAAAAAGCGGCTGGAGCACATTGGTCTAAAAACCGTAACAATTGGAATTTCCGGCGGTTTGGACAGCACCCTTGCCCTTTTGGTGACCGCCAAAGCCTTTGACAGTCTGGGTCTGTCCCGGTCGGGAATTGTGGCGGTGACCATGCCTTGCTTTGGAACCACCGACAGAACCTACAACAATGCCAAAGCACTGGTTGCCTGTTTGGGGGCACAGCTGCGGGAGGTCAATATCAAGGCGGCGGTGCGTCAGCACCTCTCGGACATCGGCACAGACGAGAACGTGCATGACGTGACCTATGAAAATGCCCAAGCACGGGAGCGCACCCAGGTGCTGATGGATATTGCCAACAAAACCGGCGGAATTGTGATTGGAACCGGAGATCTCTCAGAGCTGGCATTGGGTTTTGCCACCTATAACGGCGATCATATGTCCATGTATGGGGTCAATGCTTCGGTGCCCAAGACGCTGGTACGGCATCTGGTCAAGTATGTGGCGGATACCGGAGATGAAAAGCTCAGGGCGACGCTTTACGATATTTTAGACACACCGGTGAGTCCCGAGCTTCTGCCGCCGGAGAAGGACGGCACCATTGCTCAGCAGACCGAGGAAATTGTAGGTCCTTATGAGCTTCATGACTTTTTCCTGTATTATATGATGCGCTGGGGATTTTCTAAGGACAAGATTTTGCGGCTGGCACAGATTGCCTTTGCCGGGGTCTATGATCAAGAGACTATTGACCACTGGCTCAATATCTTTATGCGGCGGTTTTTCCAAAGTCAGTTCAAGCGTTCCTGTATGCCGGACGGACCGAAGGTGGGCAGTGTTGCACTCTCACCCCGGGGCGACTGGAGAATGCCCAGCGATGCCGTTGATGCCATTGCGAAAGAGATTAAGATATAATCAACGTTTTTCGCCATCACGCTCTGCGTGATGGCGAAAAGAAAAATCCGGTCTTTTCTTCTGAAATCGGGGATTGGAGCGTTATGTAGATCAATATGCGGATAAAATCTTCGATAACTATAGAAATTTATAAAAAAGTATGCTATGATAAATAAAATGTCTAGATATCTTTAGGCGGGTTCGGGTTCCTATCATTTGCCTACGGGAGTTGGCCGGAAGTGTCGCTGATAGGCTGTATAAAACCGTCCAGCGCCAGAGAACAAATATCGGCGGCCACAATGCCGTCCTTGGTGACAAAGACATCAGCGCGGATCAGTCCTGTGCCGGAGTCCTTGTGATTATATACCCGATAGGCGTAACGGGTGGCATGGGCGCCCTTGTGCGCCGAAAGATCAAAGCCTGCGGACTGTGCAAGGGAGTTGTAGGTTTCATAGACAACGTCAAACTCCTCCGGGATGGTCAGACGGATGATTTCCTCCGGTTTTTCTTTGACCTCCCAGCCGTAGGAGCGGATAAAGACCAGGTTGTCTTCGTTGGTTCTGGAATCGGCGCTAAACAGAAGTAAAATAATACCTACCGTGACCGCTGCTGCGGCCAGGGTACATAAAAGTACTTTTCGG
>CATVQN010000102.1 GCA_958346135.1 uncultured Eubacteriales bacterium
ATCACACCTCCTCTTTTTGGGAGCCCTGCACCTGCGGTATGATGCAAAGTTCGCTGTTTATGTTATGATGTATTTCACTTACCTTGGAATCCGATATTATAAGTTTTTGCAAGACCTTCCTCTGAGGTTTTCTTATAAGACGGGGATAAATTATGCCCTGTTTCTTCCATGGTTTGTACCACTCTGTCAAACAAAATTTTTCTGGTATTCCATAAGAAACTCGCAAGATTCACCGCATTGATTGCACGCATAGCCGCAACTGCGTTTCTCTCAATACAGGGAATCTGCACAAGGCCGCATATGGGATCGCAGGTCAGCCCCAGGTGATGTTCAATAGCAATCTCTGCCGCATATTCAATTTTCTCCAGATTAAGTTCAAAGAGTTCTGCCAGTGCCGCTGCCGCCAATGCGCAGGCACTCCCGATTTTAGCTTGACAGCCGCACTCCGCCCCGAAAATGGAAGCGTTTGTTTCCTTATCTGGCTGACATATATCAGCACTTTTATCTGCTGCAAATATTGCATAATTTCGGTATGTCTGTTATAATAACCTCACGAAACATTTGAACATTACGCTCTGCAACAGCCTTGCTGTGCGCCGCTGCTTTTGTTCGAAAATCCTTTGGATTTTCCTTGCTTATGTTATAATAACCTCACGAGAATAAAAACACGAAGGAGAAGCTGAAATGAAAACCTATATCCTTGCCAGCAAAAATGCCCACAAGGCCAAAGAAATTAAAGAGATTTTAGGCGACGAATTTGAAATTCTTACCCAGACTGAGGCGGGCGCCGGGAATATTGAAGTGATAGAGGACGGCGCTACCTTTGAAGAAAATGCCGCCAAAAAAGCCGAAACCATTATGAAAGCCACCGGAAAGCCCACCATTGCGGACGACAGCGGCCTCTGCGTGGATTATTTAGAGGGTGCGCCGGGCGTTTATACCGCCCGGTATGCCGGAGAAAACGCCACCGACGGCGAGAATATCCAAAAGCTGTTGTCTGCCCTAGACGGCGTTTCGCAAACAGAGCGCAGCGCAAAATTTGTCTGTGTGATTGCCGTTGCGGAGCCGGGACAAAAAACCCGACTGTTTCGAGGGGAATGCTGCGGGCGAATCACGTTAGCTCCTGCCGGAAAAGATGGCTTTGGCTATGACCCGATTTTTTACTATGAACCCTATGCCAAAACCCTGGCAGAGCTGGAGCCTGCCATCAAAAACGCCGTCAGCCATCGCAGTACGGCACTTCACAAGGCCGCAGATGCACTGCGGCAGCGCTAAAAAACGGAGACGGTGCAAACACTGCACCGTCTCCGTTTTCTTTTTTGTCAACTATCTGTCAGGAAAGCTCAAACATTCCGGTATAGAGCTGATAATACTTTCCTCGCTGGGCAATCAATTCCTCATGGCTGCCCCGTTCAATAATTTTGCCGTGCTCCAGCACCATAATCGCATGGGAGTTTCGAACCGTGGACAGCCGATGGGCAATGAGAAACACTGTACGCCCCTCCATCAGCCGATCCATGCCCTTTTCAATCAGAGCCTCGGTTCTGGTATCAATGGAGCTTGTGGCCTCGTCCAAAATCAACACCGGCGGATCTGCCACCGCCGCCCGGGCAATGGCAATCAGCTGACGCTGACCCTGGCTCAGGTTGGCGCCGTCTCCGGTCAGCATGGTGTCATAGCCCTTGGGCAAATGAGATATAAACCAATGGGCATTGGCAAGCTTGGCCGCAGCAATGACCTCATCATCCGTAGCATCCAGCCTTCCGTAGCGAATATTGTCCATCACTGTTCCGGTAAACAAATGGGTATCCTGCAGCACGATGGAAAGCGACCGACGCAAATCTGCCTTTTTAATCTTATTGATATTGATACCGTCGTACCGAATTTTTCCGTCAGGCACATCATAAAACCGGTTAATCAGATTGGTAATGGTGGTCTTTCCCGCTCCGGTAGAACCCACAAACGCAATTTTCTGTCCCGGCTGTGCATAGAGACTGATGCCGTTGAGCACCGTTTTGTTGGGTTCATAGCCAAACTCCACATTTTCAAAGGTCACCGCACCCCGCACCGGCACATAGGTCAGCGTTCCGTCATGATGTGGATGCTTCCAAGCCCACTGCCCGGTTCGGTGATCGGTTTCTTTCACCGTTCCGTCCGGTGCAATTTCGGCATTGACTAATGTCACATATCCATGATCCGCCTCCGGCTCCTCGTCCAGCAGCGCAAAAATCCGCTCCGCTCCGGCCAGAGCATTTAAAATCACATTAAACTGCTGGGAAACCTGGGTAATAGGCTGGGCAAACGATCGGGTATACTGGAGAAAGGAAACCAGCGACCCAAGTCCCAGCGCAAGAATTCCCATCTCACGCTGGCCGGTGAGAATGGTCAGTGTCGCACCTACAATGGCCGTTAAGGCATAGTGTACATAAGACAGATTATTCATAATCGGCATTAAAATACTTGCAAAGGTATTTGCTCGGGTAGAGGCTTCACACAGCTCCTCATTGATTCCGTCAAAGTTTCGCTTGCTCTCCTCCTCGTGACAAAACACCTTGACAACCTTCTGCCCTTCTATCATCTCTTCTATATATCCGTTTACAGCCCCGATGGCCTTCTGCTGACTCCGGTAGTAGAAGGCGCTTTTGCTTCCCACAACCTTAATGACCCAAAATATGGTCAACATCATCAGCACCACCAGGACCGTCAGCGGAATGCTTAAAACCAGCATCATGACAAACACGCCCACCACGGTAATGGCCGAGGAAATCAGATGGGGAACGCTCTGGCTCATCATGTTGCGCAGGGTGTCAATGTCATTGGTATACCGGCTCATAATCTCTCCATGGGTTCGGGTGTCGAAATACCGAATCGGCAGCTTCTGCATATGCGAGAACATCTCCGTCCGCATCTTGTACAGAGAATCTGCCGCAACATTGACCATAATCCGGTTATAACCCCATGTACTGAGCGCTCCGGCGGCATAGATGACCGCCATCACCAAAATAATACGCAAAAGCCCGGTAAAATCCGGATTTTTGGCCCCAATCAACGGTACAATATAATCGTCAACCACCGGTTTTAGAAAATAGGTTCCCGCAACCCCGGCGCCCGAGCTGATTACCACAAACAATACCACCAAAATCAACTGCAGCTTATACTCGCCTAGGTAACGGAGAATCCGAAACAGGGTCTTTTTTCCGTCTTTCGGTTTTTTCATACCATAATTCTTGTGCGGAGGCATATTACGCCACCCCCTTCTGCTGAGATTCGTAAACTTCCCGGTAAATTTCGTTGTTCTTCAATAGCTCTTCATGAGTTCCTACCGCATTGATTCTGCCCTCGTCCAGCACCACAATTTTATCCGCATCACACACCGACGAAATCCGCTGGGCAATGATGATGGTGGTAGTTCCCTTTAGCTCCCGGCGGAAGGCCTCCCGGATTTTACTGTCCGTGGCGGTATCCACCGCACTGGTGCTGTCATCCAGAATCACAATCTTCGGATTTTTCAAAAGCGCACGAGCAATGCAAAGCCGCTGTTTCTGACCGCCGGATACATTAACGCCGCCCTGTCCCAGTACGGTGCCATACCCCTCCGGAAAATCCATAATAAAATCATGCGCCTGCGCCGCTTTGGCCGCAGCAATAATCTCTTCATCCGTAGCATTTTTGTTGCCCCAGCGCAAATTATCCTTAATGGTTCCGGTAAATAACACATTCTTTTGCAATACCATGGCAACCTGCTTGCGCAGAGTCTCCTGCTTGTACTCCCGCACATCCCGACCGCCTACCTTCACACTGCCGGCGGTGACCTCATAAAGTCTGGGAATCAGCTGTACCAGTGTTGATTTGGCGCTGCCGGTACCGCCAATGATTCCCACCGTCTCGCCGGATCGAATCTCCAGATTGATATGCTCTAAGGCACAGTTTTCAAGGTTCCCCTCGTAGCTGAACGAAACATCCTCAAACCGAACGGAACCGTCTGCTACCAAAGCATCTTCCTGCGCATCATCGGGGATATCCGGCCGATCATTTAACACCTCGACAATTCGGGTGATGGACGCCTTGGAAATCACCAGCATGGTAAAGGACATGGCAATCATCATCAGCGCCATAAGAATCTGATTCACATAGCTAATAAAGCTTACCAGCTCACCGGTTCCCATACTGCCGACTACAATCATTTTTCCTCCCAGCCAGAGTACCAGCAAAATACAAAGATAAACCATCATCTGCATAATCGGCATATTCAGTACCACCAGCCGCTCTGCTTTTACCTGAGCGTCCCGAACCGCATCGGCAGCATGGTCAAAATTTTTCTCCTCGTATTTGCCCCGGACACAGGCCTTTACAATCCGAATCCCGATCAGATTCTCCTGGATTCTGGCATTTAAGGTATCAAAGCTGCGCAGCATTTTCTGAAACCTGGGATAGGCCTTAGAAATTACCGTTGCCAATACTGCTGCCAGGATAGGAACCGCTATCAGAAAAATACTGGATAATTCCCTATTTAATGAAAAGGCCATAATGGACGCAAAAATAAACATGATTGGCGCCCGCACCATAGCACGAATTACCATCATATAAGCATTTTGCAGATTGGAAATATCTGTGGTCATACGGGTAATCAGCGAGGACGGACTAAACCGGTCCACATTGGAAAAGGAAAAGTCCTGCACCCAATAAAAGAGACTCTTGCGCACCTCTTTTCCCAGTCCCATTCCGGCAATGGACGCCGTCCAGCCGGCAAGGGTTCCGAAGCTGAGCGATATGAGCGCCATCAGCATCATCATACCACCGGCTTTCAGCACATAGGCAATATCCCGGTTTGCAATACCGATATCCACAATCCGAGACATAGTCTTGGGAATGGACACCTCCATAACCACCTCTCCGATCACCAAAAGCGGGGTTAAAATCGACATTAGCAAATACTTTCCCTTAAGCAGGGACAAAAGTTTTCGCATCGGCTTTCTCCTACCTTTCTTCTACATATTGTCTAAAATTGATCGTGTCTAAGATTTCGGGCATTTCGTATCATGAAGCTGCCGCATCAGAGAATCCATTGCCTGCCGGGATACGTCATTGGTTTTCTCGCCGGTCATATTCATGGTGATTCGATCCAACATCCCCTGAAACTGCTCCAGCTCCGCCTCGGTCATTCCCTGAAACATTTTTCGGTCAAACGCATCAAAGATGGCTTCGGTCTCCGCGATCCGCGCCTCACCCTTGGGCGTCAGCGTGAGGATATTCCGCCGAAGATTGTTGGAATCTGTCCTCTTTTCAATCAACTGCTCCTTTTGCAGCCGCTGAGTGGCCAGCGTAATTGCCGCCGGCGTCAATGCCAGATTTTCTGCAATCTCCGCCTGGGTACAGCCACAGTGCTCCTGAATATATC
>CATVQN010000103.1 GCA_958346135.1 uncultured Eubacteriales bacterium
AGTGCTTCCATCAAAAAGGAAATTCCCAATTTAACAGGCGCATATATTGATGAAAACAGAGGGACTCTGAAGGTTTTCGATATTACGCCGTCGGATTATGCAAATGCGCTGTTTGAGGATGGCATATATCACCTGTATGATTATCAGTTCTTTTACAGAAACCTGCAGGAGAATGTAAAAACAAGATTGGATGAATATAGGAAATAAAAATCAGAGTAAGAAGGAAAACGGGTCATTGATTTTATGAAAAAACGGAGCAAGTAATGCTTGCTCCGTTTTTGGTGCGGCCAAGAGGACTTGAACCTCCATGAAATTGCTTTCACATGGACCTGAACCATGCGCGTCTGCCAATTCCGCCATGGCCGCATATTTTTATTTTCTCCTCTAAATTTTACACGGGAGAGGAACCCGAGGAGGAGCGAACCGCTAAACCCTCATAATCGGTGCATATACACCCTTCGCTGATGCCGACAATATTACAGCCGAAACATCAACTCGTTTAGTATACAATGTTTTTCGCTATTTGTCAACCCCTTTTTTAAAAAATTTTATGGTTTTTGCATAGGAAAAACCGTCGTTTTTTCTTTGTATTTTTCTTGACAAATATAGGGTTTGCGATTACAATAAATAAGATGGGAAATAGCGTGTCCCGTTGCCATAACAAGAGAAAACCCACGAATATCACCAGGAAACGGAGCGGTAGGAATGAGCATCAAACGATTGTTTGTAGAAAAGAAAAAAGGATTTGATATTGAGGCTAAGGCCATGTGTCATGATCTGAGAGAGAATCTGGGACTGCGCGGGCTGACCGGCGTTCGGATTATCAATCGCTATGATATAGAAGGCCTCAGTGATGAGGAATTGAAATTGACCGAATCTACGGTTTTTGCAGAGCCTCAAGTGGATGATTTGACCATGGAAACTCTGGAAATTCCTGAGGGCAAATATTTTGCTATGGAATATCTGCCGGGGCAATTCGATCAAAGAGCGGACAGCGCAGCCCAGTGCGTACAGATTATGACCGGCGGTGAAAAGCCGGTTGTTCGTACCGCCAAGATAGTGGTTTTGCTGGGTGAGATCAGTGAGGAAGAACTCTACGCAGCGGAGAATTACTGTGTCAATCCGGTGGAATCCAGACTCGCCGGATTTGAAAAGCCGAAAACGCTGACGGACAAGCTGGAGGCACCGGAGGATGTCAGAATTTTAGACGGCTTTATTGACATGGAAGAGGATGCTTTAAAGTTATTGCTCTCACAGCTTGGGCTTGCGATGGATTTGGATGATGTGAAATTCTGCCAAAACTATTTTAAAAATACAGAAAAACGAAATCCAACCTTGACGGAGGTTCGGATGATTGATACCTATTGGTCCGATCATTGCCGTCACACTACCTTTTCAACCATTTTGGATCATGTGGAAATTCAGGATAACCGGATTGCCGACACCTATCAGGATTATTTACAGTCCCGAAAAATGGTCTATGGTGACCGAAAGAAGGACATTTGCCTAATGGACGTTGCCACCATTGCAGTGAAGGAACTGAAAAAGAGGGGCGTTCTGACTGCTTTAGATGAATCCGAAGAAATCAATGCCTGCTCCATTGAGGTGGAGGCCGAAATGGCCGATAACACCAAGGAAAAATGGCTGGTGATGTTTAAAAATGAGACGCACAACCACCCAACCGAGATTGAGCCCTTCGGTGGTGCGGCGACCTGTCTCGGCGGTGCAATACGGGATCCTCTTTCTGGGCGTTCCTATGTTTATCAGGCGATGCGTGTTACCGGCGCAGGCGATCCCAGAAAAACCTTAAAAGATACTTTGCACGGTAAGCTGCCTCAGCGTAAGATTACTGTTGGCGCTGCCCAGGGCTACAGCTCTTATGGTAACCAGATTGGTCTTGCGACCGGACAGGTTTCCGAAATCTATGATGAGGGTTATATTGCAAAGCGAATGGAGATCGGTGCCGTGATTGCGGCTGCGCCGAAGGAAAATGTAATCCGTGAGGTTCCGGAACCAGGTGACATGGTGATTCTGCTGGGCGGAATGACTGGCCGTGACGGCTGCGGCGGTGCAACCGGCTCCTCCAAGGCGCATAATGACTCCTCTTTGGAGACCTGCGGCGCCGAGGTGCAAAAGGGAAATGCGCCGGTGGAGCGTAAGCTGCAGAGATTGTTCCGGAAAAAGGAAGTTACTACTTTAATTCGGCGTTGCAATGATTTCGGCGCCGGCGGTGTTTCCGTTGCCATCGGTGAACTGGCGGACGGTCTTACGATTAACTTGGATAAAGTTCCTAAGAAATATGAGGGTCTGGACGGAACCGAACTGGCTATTTCCGAATCCCAGGAACGTATGGCGGTTGTGGTCCGGGCGAAGGATGCTGAACGTTTCATTGCAGAGGCTGACAAGGAGAACCTGGAGGCGGTTGTGGTGGCCGAGGTTACCGACACCAATCGCTTGAAGATGGCGTGGCGGGGTAAGACGATTTGCGACATCAGCCGTGAATTTTTAAATACCAACGGTGCTCCGAAGCACAATGATGTTTTTGTGCCGAAGGCCAATTATGATAAGAGCTTGTTTGAAGCGGCAGCAGAGGGAAATACTTGGGCTGAAAAGCTGACAAGTCTTATGAGCAATTTGAATGTAGCGTCGCAAAAGGGACTGGTAGAACGTTTTGACAGTACCATCGGCGCAGGAACGGTATTGATGCCCTATGGCGGTAAATATCAGCTGACTCCCCAGCAGAATATGGTGGCAAAGCTCCCGACCATCCATAAGGAAACCAATACGGCCACGGTGATGTCCTATGGCTATAATCCGAAAATTTCTAAAGAAAACCCCTATTTAGGTGCGGTTTATGCAGTGGTTGATTCTGTCACAAAGGCTGTTTGTGCCGGGGCGGATTATCGGGATGTGTATTTGACCTTCCAGGAGTATTTTGAGCGTTTGGGAACGGACCCTGCCCGGTGGGGCAAACCGCTGGCTGCACTTTTGGGCGGTTATTTGGCGCAGGAAAAACTGGGAATTGCGGCAATCGGCGGCAAGGATAGTATGTCCGGCTCCTTTAATGATATTGATGTTCCTCCGACACTGACTTCTTTTGCGGTTGCGCCCCTGTCTGCAAAGCGGGTGACCTCCGGAGAGTTCAAGAGTGGCGGGAACCTGGTGTTCTGGCTCAAGCCCAAGTATGACGAGAATCGGATGCCGGACTTTGACAGCTTAAAGACGCTGTATGACATGATGTATATGATGCTCAGCGACACCAAGGTCAAGCTGATTCGCTCTGCCTGGGCAGTGGGATACGGCGGCGTGATGGAGGCTGTCTGCAAAATGGGCTTCGGCAATAAAATCGGATTTGCTTTCACCGATTGCTGTGACAAGAGCGAGCTGTTTCAGGCGCTCTACGGCAGTATCATTGTGGAGGTTAACGGCCTTGGAGCAACCGGATTTTTAGGTGATGCGGTTGAGGTTGTGAAACTGGGTCATACTACCAATGAGCCATTCATTGAGATTCAGGGCGAAAAGATTGCCTTAGATACGTTGATTCAAAGCTGGGAAAAGCCTTTAGAGGAGGTATTTGCTACCAAGGCAGATTTTGAGGATGTGGGCATGAAGACCTTTGCCTATGGAGAGCGGAATACGGCAAGACCGGCTTCGTCCTTTGCAAAACCCAGAATTTTTATACCGGTATTTCCGGGAACCAACTGCGAATATGACTCTGCCCGTGCCTTTGAACGTGCCGGCGGCGTTGCGGACGTACAGATTTTTAAGAACTTAAAGGCGGAGCACATCGAAGATTCCATCAACCGCTTTGTGAATTCTATTAAGCAGTCACAGATTATCATGCTGCCCGGCGGATTTTCCGGCGGTGACGAGCCGGATGGTTCCGGGAAATTCATTAAGGCGGCCTTTGAAAACGAAAGGGTCAAAGAGGCGGTTATGGATCTGCTCTATCACCGTGACGGCTTAATGCTGGGCATCTGTAACGGCTTCCAGGCGTTAATTAAGCTGGGCTTGGTTCCTTACGGCGAAATTCGCAAGACAGACAGCAGCTGTCCTACCTTGACTTTTAACACCATTGGACGTCATGTTTCGCAGATTGTATCGACCAGGGTTGCATCGGTGAAATCTCCGTGGTTCAGTGAGGTAAAGCTTGGTGATATTCATCAGGTTGCCGTATCACACGGAGAAGGCCGGTTTGTGGCAAGCGCTGAGGTAATTGCCGAGATGGAGAAAAACGGGCAGATTGCCACCCAGTATGTGGATCTAGACGGCAGACCTACCTATGAAATGCCCTATAATCCCAATGGTTCCTATTATGCGATTGAGGGTATTACCAGCAAGGATGGGCGAATTTTGGGGAAAATGGGCCATTCCGAGCGTTTTAAGGACGATGTGTTCCAGAATATTCCCGGTGACAAGGACCAGAAGATCTTTGAATCCGGCGTGAAGTATTTTAAATAGTGATTGCGACTGTGACGCATACTTCCAAGCGGGGTATGCGTCCGGCTGTTTCCACAGAAAGACAAAAAGGAGGATCGGCGATGTATAAAAAGGCAGCGGATTTTATCAAATCCCAAATTCGTATCACGCCTAAGATCGGAATTATTTTAGGAACCGGCTTAGGCGCTGCGGCGGCTGCGGTGACAGCGGATGCAGTGATCTCTTACGAAGAGGTTCCGGGCATGCCGATTTCTACGGTCAGCGGACACGCCGGTCAGTTTGTGTTCGGAAAGCTTGCCGGACGAAGCGTGGCAGTAATGCAGGGACGAATTCATTTTTATGAGGGTTATTCCATGCAGCAGATCGCTGTGCCGGTGCATATTTTGAGAGAACTGGGCGTTGAAACACTGCTGATTACCAATGCCTCCGGCGGGATTAACGAGCATTATTCTCCCGGGGAGCTGGTAGCAATCTGCGACCATATCAAGCTGGATTTAGACAGTCCTTTGCGTGGGGAAAACCCGGAGGAACTGGGCGAGCGCTTTTTTGATATGTCTGAGGCCTATAGCCCGAAGCTGCGCCGGCTTGCCAAGGAAGCGGCGCAGGAACTGGGATTTTCTCTTTCCGAGGGAGTCTACGGATATATGGGAGGTCCGCAGTTTGAAACTCCGGCAGAGATTCGGATGCTGCGGCTGCTGGGAGCCGATTTGGTGGGAATGTCTACCGTGCCGGAGGTGATTGCGGCGGTGCACTGCGGTATGCAGGTGCTGGGCCTTTCCTGTGTCACCAATATGGCGGCGGGAATGAAGCAGGGAGGACTGAACCGAGAGGTCATTGCCAAGGCGGAAAAACAAGGCGAAAACCGGCTTCGTGATATTTTGATACAGGTGGTGAAAAAACTGTGAAAAAGATTGCAAGCTTTCGGGTGGATCACC
>CATVQN010000104.1 GCA_958346135.1 uncultured Eubacteriales bacterium
TATTCTGAAAGGATGATGGGTGTTGGACAAGTTGCCCCCGCAACTGTTGTTAATTTGTTTAGGAATTATTTTAGGATTAGGTTTTTTAACTGCGTTTGCAAAAGCGGCCAGTGTGGGTATTAACGACAAAAAGCTTGCCCTGCTGGCGGAAGAAGATGAAAAAGCAAAATGTCTTTATGAACTGCAGGAGTCCAGTCCATCTGTTATGGTGGGAACGCTGGAGCTTTTGGGACATGTGCTGGCCGTTTCATTTTTGGTCATTTCGGTATTTGGGTTCGCTGACAAGCTCGAACAGTCATTGTGGGATTGGGGACTGCGAAATCTGTTAGGGACCCAGATCTTGACAATCGTGATATTTACAGTGATACTGACCTTTTTTTATCAGGTAATTTGTAAATTGGTTCCGGAACGTTTGGCGGCAAAATATTCTGAGGGAGCTGCGCTTGCACTTTCCAGATATGTTAAGGCAGTTGCGATAACAGGAAGACCTTTTTTATGGCTTTCAACGAAGACGGCTGATTTGATTGCCCGTCTGTTTGGTGTTCGTCCCCATGACCTGGAAGAGGAGATTACGGAAGAAGAAATTCGCATGATGGTGGATATTGGCTCGGAGAGCGGTGCCATTGATGATGATGAAAAGGAAATGATTCATAATATTTTTGAGTTGGATGATAAACCGGTAGAGGATATTATGACGCATCGAACCGAAGCCTGTATTTTATGGATGGAGGACTCGGTGGAGCAGTGGCGGGAATATATTGATGAAACCGGCCATACCCGGTATCCGGTTTGCGATGAGGATATTGATAATGTTGTGGGAATTGTGAACAGCCGTGATTTTTACCGATTTCTGTTAAACGACGGACAAAAAAGCGGTCTGCGCAGTATTTTGCGGGAGCCGTATTTTGTTCCGGACAGTATAAAAGCGGATGAATTATTTTCCCGTATGCAGCAGAAAAATACGCATATGGTGGTGGTGATGGACGAGTACGGCGGTTTTCAAGGGGTTGTAACCCAAAAGGATCTATTAGAGGAAATTGTGGGTGAACTCTATAGTGAAGATGAGGAACCCGAGTTAGACCGAGACATTGTGTACTTAGATGAAAACACCTGGAAAATCCGAGGCTCGGCAGAAATTGAGGATGTGGAAAAGGAATTGAAAATTGAGCTTCCTGAGGGAGATTACAATACCTTTGCCGGGTTGGTTTTGGACGCCATTGAAACCTTGCCGGAGGACGGCGAGACTGTTGAAACGGAAATTGGCGATTTACAGATTAAGGTGACCTCGGTGGCGGAGCATCGAATTGAGGAGGCGGTTGTCTGTCTGAAACGGGAGGTTGTTTCAGAGGGGCGGGAAACTGCGGAAAGCTAATCTCACAGAAGATTTTAAAATAGGGGTTTGCAAGGGGAGTGGTCGACAGTTGGTCATTTTAATGCAATGTATCACGGGGATACTTATTTTACAAGTATAGGGCTTTTATTTGACGGCAGAGAAGAATCCGTAAAGCAGAAGATGGGGATATGCTATATTTTGTTAACTGTTACGGTTTTATGCCAACAGAGCATTTTTTAGTTAGATCGATTATAACCAATATTTTTAAGCGAAATAGTTAGAAACGAAACCGAGCGATGAAATTTCATCGCTCGGTTTTGTATAAAAAATACGGCAAGCTCTTTGGCTTGCCATAACATGGTGCCGCTGGCCGGAGTCGAACCGGCACGGGGTCGCCCCCGACGGATTTTGAGTCCGTTGCGTCTGCCAATTTCACCACAGCGGCAAATGTTTTATTGTGACTGAACGCAAACTATTGTAACATAAAGTTTGATAAAATGCAAGACTTTTTTTGGTTTTTGCAAAATAATTTCCCAAATAGTGCAGAAATAGATTGCAGTAGGGGCGGACTTTGGAAATCCGGATAGATAACAGTTGCAAAATAAACGAAAATGTGATAAAATAAACTGTATCTTGTACAGAAATTGGAAGAGGGGTAAAAGTGATGCGTGAAACTGTGAATATCCTGGGAGTCCACATCGATAAAATTACGGCGGATTATGCGTTAAAAAAGGCGGAGCGCTATGTGCGCACACCTGGCGTTTCAACGATCTATACCCCGAACCCGGAGATCGTTATGGCTGCTTACGAAGATCCCTCGTTTTGTGAGGTTTTAAATGCAGCGGATTTGTGTACACCGGACGGCATCGGTGTGGTATATGCCGCAAGGATGCTTCATGACCCGGTGCCGGAACGTGTTGCCGGTTTTGATTTGGCCTGTGGCCTTTTAAAGAGCATTTCCAAAACCGGAGAAGGGGTATTTTTGTTTGGCGCAAAGCCGGGCGTGGCAGAAACTGCCAAGCGCAGGCTGGAGGAACAATATCCCGGTTTGGTAGTTTCGGGTACCCATGACGGCTATTTTAGTCCGGAGGATGAGCCGGAAATTGTGGAGGAAATCAACCAATCCGGGGCGAAGCTGTTGTTTGTCTGCTTAGGTGCGCCGAAACAGGAGAAGTGGATTCATAAGTATAAAGACAGCTTAACCGTGAGTCTTTGTATGGGTGTCGGCGGTGCCTTGGATGTTTTTGCGGGCAATGTAAAGCGGGCACCGGATATTTTTATCAAATGCAATCTGGAATGGCTGTATCGTTTTTGCAAACAGCCCAGTCGATTGGGGCGTTTTATGGCGTTGCCAAAATTTATGCTGACGGTAAAAAAGAGCCGATAGACATAAGAGAATTTGAAAATTTGACTTCCTTATGACTGGGTGAAAGGAGTGATTTGTGATGTTGTATATATTCTTGGCTGAGGGCTTTGAAGAGACCGAGATGATTGTGCCGCTGGATATTCTCCGTCGTGCGGAAATTCCGGTTCAAACGGTAGGTATTACAGGAAAGACGGTAACCGGCGCCCATGGTATTTCAATCTGCGCAGACATTCTTCCGGCAGAGGCGGAACCCTCTTTCATAGACGGAGTGATTCTGCCTGGAGGTATGCCCGGCACCCGGAATTTGCAAAGAAGTGAAGTGGTGCAAAGCTGGGTGAGCCGTTGTGCACAGGAGAAGAAATTGCTGGCTGCCATCTGTGCAGCACCGCTGATTTTCGGTGAACTGGAGTTGCTTCGGGGCAGAAAGGCCGTTTGCTTTCCCGGCTTTGAGGAAAGTCTGCACGGTGCGGAGATTACCGAAAACTTTGTGGAACGATCCGAGAATATCATTACTGCCAGGGGAGCCGGCGATGCCTTGGAGTTTGGCGCAGCAATCGTGAACTATATCAAAAAGGACGGCAGCGGGAATGAAATTCTCGCTCAAATGCAGACATCTGGCTATGCAAAAATTTGAGGCAGATAAAAGGGCATTGCGCTGTAAGTGGTCTGTATTGCGGGACGGCATTTCCGACAGGACAGAGAAGAGCGCTGAAATTTGCCGCCGGCTGCTGGCGCTTTCGGAAGTGAGAGAGGCCAAAACGATTTTGATCTATCTGTCTTTTCGCAGTGAGCCGGACACGCATACGCTGCTGCAAAAATTGCTGGAGACCGAAAAAAGGGTTGCAGTTCCGCTTTGTAATCCAAAAATGCACACCATTTGCGGTGTTGTCATAGAGAATTTCACAGACCTGAAACCGGGACATTACGGTATTTTAGAGCCGAACCGGGAAAAGCTAAGCACGGGAGGTTTCACCATTCTTTCAAAGGACGAAGTGGATTTGGTGCTGGTGCCGGGACTGGCCTTTGATCGGGAAGGATTCCGATTGGGCTACGGCGGTGGTTATTATGACCGATATTTGAGAGACTTTTCCGGCAGCAGCATCGGCGTTGCGTTTTCCGAATGCATTACGGAGACTCTGCCCCGTACCATATACGATATTCCGGTCAACAGAGTGGTTACTGAATCGGAATACTTTTAACCGCCCTTAAATTTTGCCGATGACTTATGTAATTTCCCAGATGATGAGAAAAGGATAGAATGATGAACACAGAAACCTTACACGAAACCAAACGGTTTTCATACCGGGAGGGAAAGCAGCGGCTGCGGAGTGTTCGCTGGATGCTGTTTTCCATTGCGGCAGTGCAGACGGCTGTTTCGGCGCTGATGGCGGTGATATCCAGCTTTTTTGCCGAACCGCTGCCCTTTTATTTACAGGTTTTGATTATAGAGCTTTTGGCCTATCTGCTTCCTTTGGGGGTTTATACCCGGACAAACCGATTGTTTACACTGCAGGAAGCCAGACAGCGGCTGGGACTGAAAAATTGCAAAGCCTGTTTTTGGCCACTGGTCATTTTGGCTGGAATCGGCTGTCAGTTTGTGATGATTATTTTAAACCTGCCGCTTAATTTTCTGCTGCCGGAGGAGGCTGCGCCGATCCCGGCCAATCCCGGAGAGCTTCTGGCGGCGCTTTTTGTTGTGGCAATTGTGCCGGCAGTCTGTGAGGAGTATTTGTTCCGCGGGATTGTCTATGGCGTGATGAAGGAATTTAACACCCTGGCGGCAGTGATTTTTACCGCCGTTATGTTTGCGTTTCTTCATGGCAGTGTAACCGGATTTTTCGGATATTTATTTTTGGGACTGGGCAGCTCTTTTCTGCTGCGGCGCACCGGTTCTCTGTATGCCAGCATTGTCTTTCATCTGATTAACAATATCACTGCGCTTTTACTGTCCTATTACAGCGGTGCGCTTTTGTATGCACCGGCAGCAACGCTTTGGATGTTTTTGGTCGGCGTACTGGCAATTTCCGCAGCCTTTGCCGGAATTTGGCGTCTTACTTGTCCGGATAAGCCGGTCAGAGCGATGAAAGCATCAGATTTGTTAGGACAGAGTTTTATGAACCTGCCGATTATATTGTGTATTTTTTGCATGATCGGGGTTTTGATTTTACGGTGAAGAAGGGATAAAAATGACCAGAGAGAGAAGAAGGATGCATGGAGGCGGGAGGAGGCTTCTTGCCGGCGTATTGGCAGTTTGTCTGATAGGCTTTGCGGTGAGCGGAATTATGGCGTTTCGAGATATACATGGTTTGGGTGCCCCAAACAAAGACTATGTGATTGAAATTCCGGAGGGTACCGGAACCGCAGGCGTAGCCAATATTTTAAGGAATCGTGGCATCATTCGGATTCCCGCGGTATTTAAGCTGTATATCCGCTTTTCAAAGACGCCGGTTTATCAGATGGGACGGCATACCCTGAATCCCTCTATGAGCTACCATGAAATTTTGAGTAAGCTGCAAAGTGCGCCTGATGCGGACGGCAACAGTGCAAAGCGCGTGACGGTCCCGGAGGGTTATGAACTGCGACAGATTGTGGACTTGCTGGTGGAAAAGGGTTTGGGCGACCGAGGGACTTTTATGAATGAGATTGAGAAGGGG
>CATVQN010000105.1 GCA_958346135.1 uncultured Eubacteriales bacterium
AACCAGAATAATGGAAGAGCTGTCGGATTTGGATATGCAGAAAATGCGGTTTTCTGTTTGCGTTGAGCAAATGGAAGAAGAGGACGGTTCGCCTCGCTATACGTCCACCGGCTGCGATCGAATTGAATTTCTGATTTCGGGAAATCCCGGAGAGGCATTAAAGCCGCTGGCAAAAATTGCCTCCGGCGGCGAGATGTCTCGGATTATGCTGGCTGTCAAGTCGGTTTTAGCCGATGGCGATATTGTAAAAACCTTGATCTTTGACGAAATTGATACCGGTGTCAGCGGCCGAGCCGCACAAAAAATTGCCGAGAAGATTTGTATGCTGGCAAAGAACCATCAGATTCTTTGTATTACCCATCTGGCGCAAATTGCCAGTATGGCAGATACACATTTTCTTATTGAAAAGACTTCAGATGCCGAGCATACCCGCACCAGTGTCATTCCGCTGGATACGGATATGCGAAAGCAGGAACTGGCCAGAATTATCGGTGGGGTGAAGATTACGGAGCTGACGCTTCAGGCTGCACAGGAAATGCTGGATATGGCTAAGACGGTGAAAGAAAGGCGCTGAGCATCATGGCAATGGAGCAGATTGGATATGTTGTCGGAATTGAAAACGGCCGTGCGAAAATCCGAGTTGACCGTCAGTCTGCCTGCGGCGGAAACTGTAGCGGATGTCATGGCTGTACGCAGGAAGCGGTATTTGTGTATCAGGAGGATGATCCCACCTCTCCTTTTCAGGTGGGAGAGAGAGTTCGGCTTGTGATGCAGACAGGCAGCTTTTTTTCCGGTATGTTTCAAAGCTATGGATTCATGATTCTCACCTTTTTTGTGGGTTCAATCCTCGGTTATCGTATCAGTAACCGGGAAATTGTTTCGGTTGCAGGCGGTTTTTTAGGACTGCTTTTGGGCGGCGTCCTTGTGCATTTTTGTTTTAAAAAAAAGCAGCCTAAAATATCTGTCATCAGAATAGAAAACAATGTTTGAGGAGATTGACGGTATATGAGAGAACCAAAGCGGATTACAATTTTTGTGGGTCATTACGGAAGCGGAAAAACCGAGCTCTCCATCAATTATGCGTTGTATCTTCGGAGTCTTGGTAAAAAGGTGGTTATCGTTGACTTTGATATTGTCAATCCCTATTTTCGTACCAAAGATGCAAAAGAAGTCCTTAAGGCACATCAAATCAAGCTGATTGCGCCGGTCTATGCGGATACCAATTTGGAGAGTCCGGCACTGCCTCCGGAGATTTATAGTGTATTTGATGACAAAGAATGCTTTGTTGTCTTTGATGTAGGCGGCGGCGAGGACGGCACCATCCCCTTAGGAAGATACTATCCGTATTTTTCCCGTGAGGTATGCGACGTATTTTTTGTGCTCAATGCCCGTCGATTACAGACTGCTGACCTGACAGGCGCGAAAGAGGCATATCGGGATATTGCGGCGGTTTCCAGAATTCCGATTACCGCAATCATCAATAATACGCATCTGAAAGAGGAAACTACGCCGGCAATGGTTCTGGAAGGACAAGAGCTGGCTCGGGAGGTTTCAAAGGAGGTTGGGGTTCCAATCGCTTATATGAGCGGCAAACCGGAAATTCTGGCGGAGCTGCCCAAGGAATATGAGGCAATGAAATTTCCCATTCATATTTTTATTAAGCTGATGTTTTAAAGGAGGAAATCAAAATGGCAAGAGTAACATTCCGTACCGAAAGATGTAAAGGCTGCGGACTTTGCACCACAGTCTGTCCTAAAAAGATTGTGGTTATGGACAATGAAGTTATCAACGAAAAGGGATTTCATCCCGCTGTAGTCCACGAACAGGACAAATGTATCGGCTGTGCTTTTTGTGCAACCATTTGTCCGGACTGTGTGATTAAGGTTGAGAGATAGGAGTGATACATATGGAAAAGAAGGTTTTAATGAAAGGGAATGAAGCGCTGGCGGAGGCTGCAATCCGCAGCGGTTGCAGGTTTTTCTTTGGTTATCCGATTACTCCCCAAACGGAGGTTGCGGCCTATATGGCAAAGCAGATGCCAAAACGGGGCGGTACCTTTTTACAGGCGGAGAGTGAGATTGCGGCGATCAACATGGTATACGGTGCAGCCGGTGCCGGCGCAAGAGTGATGACCAGCTCTTCCAGTCCCGGCATCAGCTTAAAGCAAGAGGGAATTTCTTATATTGCAGGCGCTGACCTGCCATGCGTGATCATCAATATTGTCCGCGGCGGTCCGGGCCTTGGCGGTATTCAGCCGGCACAGTCCGACTATTTTCAGGCGACCAAGGGAGGCGGTCATGGCGACTATCACCTTTTGGTTTATGCCCCCTCCTCGGTTCAGGAGATGTCTGACCTGGTGGGGCTCGCCTTTGACAAAGCCGATGAATATCGGATGCCTGCTATGATTATGGGAGACGGGATGTTGGGACAAATGATGGAACCGGTTTCCTTTGGAGAAGAGCGCAGTCTTGACAGTCTTCCCAAAAAGGAATGGGCGACCACCGGTACGGAGATGAAGAGAAAGAAGAACATTATAAACTCCCTTTACCTCACGCCGGAGGAATTGGAAAATCTGAATAACGACCGTCAAAGACGATATGAAGAGATTAAGGCAAAAGAAGCCCGTGCCGAGGAGTACAAAACAGAGGATGCAGAACTGATTTTGGTAGCTTACGGAACCATTGCCCGCATTGCCATGTCGGCAGTGAATATGCTTCGCGAGGAGGGAATACGGGCGGGGCTAATCCGGCCGATTACGCTGTGGCCGTTCCCGTCTGAGATCATTGCACGCCGTGCTAAGACCGCTGATGCCTTTTTCACAATTGAGATGAGTCAGGGACAGATGGTAGAGGATGTTCGCCTGGCGGTAAACGGAGAAAAGCCGGTTTATTTCTATGGAAGAAACGGCGGTATGGTGCCGGATCAGGAGGCCATGGTTAAACAGGCAAAACAATATTTTCAGAAATAGGAGAAAGGAGAAAATACTATGGAAACCGTATTTGACAGACCGCACGCACTCAGTGATGTTACCCTTTCTTATTGTCCCGGCTGTACCCACGGAATTATCAATCGTCTGGTTGCAGAGGTGATTGATGAACTCGGTATGGAAGGTAAAACGGTAGGGGTTGCCCCGGTAGGGTGCAGCGTGACAGCCTATAATTTTTTTGAATGTGATATGCAGGAGGCGGCACACGGCCGTGCACCGGCGGTTGCAACCGGAATTAAACGGGTACATCCGGACAATCTGGTGTTTACCTATCAAGGCGATGGAGATTTGGCTGCAATCGGAACTGCAGAAACCGTTCATGCCGCCGCAAGGGGCGAAAATATTTCCATTGTGTTTGTCAACAATGCCATTTATGGCATGACCGGCGGGCAGATGGCACCTACCTCCTTGGTGGGTCAGGTGACCCAAACCACGCCATACGGCAGAAAAATAGAGGATCAGGGCTATCCGATTCGGATGTCCGAAATGCTCTCTACCCTTCAGGGAGCCGCATACATTGAGCGGGTGGCGGTGGACTCTATCCCGAACATTAAAAAAGCAAAGGCAGCCATTAAAAAATCTTTTCAATGTCAGTTGGATAAAAAGGGATTTTCAATGGTAGAGGTGCTTTCCACCTGTCCTACAAACTGGGGCTTGAGCCCGGCAGAGGCTTTAGAATGGCTTCGGGAAAATATGATTCCCCAGTATCCACTGGGGGTTTATTGCGACCGTATCAGTGAGGAGGAAAGCAAATGATACAGAAAATAATTTTTGCCGGCTTTGGCGGTCAGGGTGTCTTATTTTCCGGAAAAACTTTAGCCTATGCCGGAATGGATTCTGATTTACAGATTTCCTGGCTTCCGTCTTACGGCCCGGAGATGCGGGGAGGTACGGCTAACTGTACCGTGATTCTATCCGATGAGCCGATCGGATCTCCAATTGTTCTTGCGCCGGATATTTTAATTGCTATGAATAAACCGTCTCTGGAAAAATTCGAAAATACAGTTGTTCCCGGCGGCTTAATTGTGCTGGACAGCTTTTTGATTGATAAAAAGGTGGCCCGTGAAGATGTGACAACGGTTTATATCCCCGCAAAGCAGCTGGCCGGCGAGGCCGGAAACGAAAATCTCGGCAATATGGTAATGCTGGGAGCGGCGCTTCGGCACAGGAATATTTTAGACCCGGAAAAGGTCTATAAAAGCATTGAAGAGCACACGCCCAAGGCAAGAGCTTCCCTTGCGGAGCTGAATAAAAAGATGATCGATATCGGTTATCAATTTTAATGAAGAAACGGTGGTATGGCAGAGATGTTGCTATCGATTGACCATGTGAATAAAAGTTTTGCTGATAAACCCATTCTGCGCGACATCTCTCTTACGATCGAAGAAAAGATGTGCTATGGACTAATCGGCGTCAACGGCGCCGGAAAATCCACACTTTTAAATATTCTAATCGGCGAGCTTGAGCATGATTCCGGCGAAATCAACCGAAGCTCTAATCTTACCATTGGATATTTGAAGCAGAATTCCGGCTTGGATCGTTCCAGCACTATTATTGAGGAGATGCGAAAGGTCTTTTATGACGTTTTGCAGTCTGAAAAAGAGCTAAGACAGCTGGAACATCAAATGGCAGGAATTTTGGATCAGAATTCCGTGGAGTACCGTCGAATTTCTCAGGAATACGCCAAAAGGCAAGCCTATTTCGACAGCCGTGACGGCTACCAGATCGATGTGAAGATTAAGACAATCTTAAACGGCATGGGTTTTATGGACAAGGATCTGGAGACCCAAATCCATACGTTAAGCGGCGGTGAAAAAACCCGGCTTGCCATTGCCCGGCTGTTGCTGGAGGAACCCAACCTTTTAATTTTAGACGAGCCGACCAATCATTTGGATTTTAAGACCTTAAGCTGGCTGGAGAGTTATCTCTTGTCCTATAACGGCTCTGTGCTGGTGGTATCCCATGACCGCTATTTTTTAGATAAGATTGCCAAACAGATTCTTGAGCTGGAGCGCGGCGTGCTTTATACCTATAAGGGGAATTATACCGCTTACCGAAAACAGAAGGAAGAACGTGTTCTGCGGCAAACGAAGGAATATGAAGCCCAGCAGGCAGAAATTGCAAAGCTGCAGACCTATGTGGATAAGAATCTCGTGCGGGCATCTACCGCAAGCAGTGCAAAATCCCGAGTTAAGGCTCTGGAAAATATGGAACTGATTGAAAAGCCGGAAGGAGACTTGAAACCGATTCACCTTCGATTTGAGCTCACCAAGGAGCCGTACAAGGATGTTCTGACGGTCAATGATTTAGCACTGG
>CATVQN010000106.1 GCA_958346135.1 uncultured Eubacteriales bacterium
TTTAGAGAATTATTCGATTAAGGTAAACGAAAGCTCCCTCACAGGGGAATCGGAGCCGGTGGAAAAGAATACGGAACCGATTGATTTTGAGAAGGTGCCTTTGGGAGATCGAAAAAACATGGTGTTTTCCGGATCGTTAGTGACCTATGGCCGGGCAGTAGCCGTGGTGACCGAAACCGGTATGACAACGGAGCTTGGTAAGATTGCAGGATTGATGAACCGGACGGCACAGCGAAAAACCAGTTTGCAAATCAGTCTGGATCAGTTCAGTCAGCGGCTGGCAATGATGATTCTGGGGATTTGCTTGGTTGTCTTTGGATTGTCCCTTTATCGGCAGATGCCTTTGCTTGATGCCCTGTTGTTTGCGGTAGCACTTGCCGTTGCGGCAATTCCGGAGGCTATGAGTTCCATTGTTACAATCGTATTGGCCATGGGGACGCAGAAGATGGCAAGGGAAAACGCTGTGATCAAGCATTTGAAATCTGTGGAGAGTTTGGGCAGTGTTTCGGTTATTTGTTCCGATAAGACGGGGACTCTGACGCAAAATCGCATGACGGTACAGAAATTGTATGCAGGAGAGGCGTATTTCCCGATTGGAGATCTTGACCTGAGCAATCCTGCGCAGTATATGCTGCTCAAAGAGGCAATGCTGGTCAATGATGCGCAGATTACCAATGAGGGGGAGATTGGTGATCCAACCGAAACAGCGCTTTTACGGATGGCGGCTAAATTGCAGATTGATACGGGAATCTATCGAAGCCTGCATCCGAGACTGGCAGAGATCGCCTTTGATTCGGAAAGAAAACTGATGAGCACCCTGCATCGTATGGAAAATCAAAATATTCTTTGTACAAAAGGCGCAGTGGACGTATTACTTGATAAAACAACGCATATTCTGACTGCAAACGGGCGGGTTTCTATCAGTGCGGCGCAAAAGAAAAAGATTTTAAAAATAAACCGGGAATTGTCCGAGCAGGGGCTTCGGGTGCTCTGCTTTGCATTTCGTCCGATGGGCGTTTGCGAAACATTGACGGCTTCGGATGAGAGGGATTACACATTTGTGGGATTGATTAGCATGATGGATCCACCCCGTGAGGAAGCGAAAGCTGCGGTGGAGCAGGCAAAGACAGGTGGGGTAAAAACAATCATGATTACCGGGGATCATAAAATCACAGCCTCTGCCATTGCCGCACAGCTTGGAATCTTAGAGGACGGCGACTGTGCGGTGGATGGCAATGAACTGGATAGTATGTCCGAGGAGGAATTTGCAAAAAAAATAGAAAAGATACGGGTATATGCCCGTGTTTCGCCGGAGCATAAAATCCGAATTGTAAAAATGTGGCAGAAAAAGGGGAGAATTGTTGCCATGACCGGGGACGGAGTCAATGATGCGCCGGCGCTAAAACAGGCCGATATCGGAATTGCTATGGGCAAAGTGGGAACCGAGGTCGCCAAGGATGCAGCGGATATGATACTGACGGATGATAACTTTGCCACCATTGTGAAGGCAATTGTCAACGGCAGAGGTATTTATGAAAATATCCGAAATGCAATTTTATTTTTGCTCTCCGGAAACGCCGCCGGAATCCTATGTGTACTGCTTACCTCAATTTTGGGACTTGCGGTACCGTTTTTGCCGGTGCACCTGTTATTTATCAATCTTCTGACTGACAGCCTTCCGGCGATTGCCATTGGCCTGGAGCCTGCCGGAGCAGGTTTGCTGCATCAGTCTCCCAGAAATCCGAAAGCCTCTTTTTTAAATCGAGATGCTTTGCTTCGTATTTGTGTCCAGGGCGCACTCATCGGTGCAGGCACTATGGCGGCATATTGGATTGGTTTACAAAAGGATGCGGCAATGGCGAGTACCATGGCTTTTGCAACGCTGACACTGTCAAGGCTGTTTCATGGATTTAACTGTCGCAGAGACGCATCGCTGCTGCGGCTCAGACTTCGGAGCAATTCCTATAGTGTGACAGCGTTTTTGGCCGGGGCGGTTCTGCTTTTTTGTGTATTATTGGTTCCGGGACTTGCACGGTTATTTGCGGTCTCGAAGTTAAATGGTGCTGAAATTGCTACCATTGGAATCTTAGCGCTGGTTCCCACACTGCTGATTCAGGCATGGAGAATCATTCGGAAAAAATAAAAGCAATACTTTATTGCATTTTCTGTATAAAAACAATCGGGCAGAGAAAATGCTCCGCCCGATTGTTTTTACTCGTTATCCGGAAGCCACTCTGTGACCAGATCCATAAATAGTTTTCCGTCCAGGTGGTCAATCTCGTGACAGAAGGCCCTTGCCAAAAGCTCTTCTCCGGTCATTTCAAATGTTTCGCCTTCACGGTTTATAGCCCGTACCGTTACCACGTTGGGGCGGGTAACCATGCCGTACCGGCCAGGATAGCTGAGACAGCCCTCGCCGTCTGTCTGCTCGCCTTCCGAGGCAATGATTTCCGGGTTAATCAACTCAATCAGTCCATCTCCGGTGTCAATGACTACCGCACGCCGCAAAACGCCTACCTGGGGTGCAGCCAGACCAACACCGCCCGAATCATAAAGAGTATCGGCCATATCGTCAAGCAGGGTCAGGATGTGAGGGGTAATTTCCTCTATGGTTCGACATTTTTTTCTCAATATCGGATCTTCTGATGTCAATATCTTTCTGATTGCCATAATATGCACTCTCTTTCCGGTTCGCTCGCTATAAGAGGAAACCTTGTTTTGTTCAGTAGGACGCATGAGAAACCCGGGCGGGATTTCTTAGTATAAAAATCTTCTTTTTATTATATCATATTGATTGGATTGATGTCAATAACCAGAGAATTTTTTAGCTTGCTTTCATTATGACCGTCATTGATTTCACGCAGCAGAGGAAGAAATTCCTCTGCCCTTTCAACCTTGAGTAAAATCCGATGCCGAAATTTATTCTTGATTTTCGCAATGGGCGCCGGGTTCGGACCTATGGTTTTTATCGGTGTTGCCGGTGCATTTTGCAGCATCCCGGCAATGTTATGGATTTCACGTTCAACCATTTCTTTGTCCTCGCCGGAGACCAGAATGTATATGAAATCACAAAAGGGCGGATACTGCATCCGTTTACGGTATTTGATTTCGTTTTCGTAAAAACCCAGGTAGTCCTGATTTTTAGCAAATAAAATAGTCGGGTTTTGCGGCTGATAGGTTTGAAGTACTGCCCGGCCCTCCAAATCACCTCGGCCTGCCCGGCCGCAGACCTGGGTAATCAGGGAGAAACAGCGTTCTCCCGAACGGTAATCGTCTACGTTTAAGGCGCTGTCCGCTGCCAGAACGCCGACCAGGGTTACATCCGGAAAATCCAGACCCTTGGTAACCATTTGGGTTCCCAGCAAAATATCCGCTTCGCCGTTTTGGAATTGCTTTAAAATGGCCTCGTGGCCGCCCTTGACGGAGGTGGTGTCAAAATCCATCCGTAAAATTTTCGCTTCGGGAAACAGTTCCTTGAGCTCACCCTCAATTTTTTGAGTGCCGGTTCCGAAGAATTTGATATATTTAGAGCCGCATTCGGGGCAGACGGTGAGATTATCCTGGGTATAGCCGCAATAATGACAGACCAGCTTGTCCGTATACCGGTGATAGGTCAGGGCGATACTGCAATTGCTGCACTCTGCCACATAACCGCATTCCCGGCAGGAGACAAAGGTGCTGTAGCCTCGGCGGTTCAAAAAGAGAATCGTTTTTTCCTTTCGCTCTAGGTTTCGCCGAATTTCCTCTTGAAGCCGGATGCTGATGGCAGAACTGTTGTGATAATCCAAAAGCTCGCTGCGCATATCTACAATCCGGGTTTTGGGCAGGGCGTTTTCGTTATAGCGCTTGTGCATTTCAAACAGCTTGTACTTTCCGGATTTTGCACGAAAGTAAGATTGTACCGCCGGTGTCGCCGATGCCAAAAGAACAGGTGCCCCGTGCTTGCGGCCCCGATAGATGGCCACATCTCTGGCGTGATATCGGGGCGCAGTTTCTGATTTATAGCTGGATTCGTGTTCTTCGTCTAAGATGAGAATGCCGAGATTGTCAAAGGGGGCAAAGACAGCGCTTCTGGCACCTACCACAACATGGACCTCGCCCCGGCGTATTTTATGCCACTGTTCAAACCGTTCTCCTTGAGACAGCCCGCTGTGTATGACTGCCACATCATTCCCGAATCGGCCGACAAAGCGTTCTACCATCTGTGGTGTCAGAGAAATTTCAGGAACCAGCATAATTGCCTGTTTCCCCAGCTTGATACAGGTATCAATTGCCTGGAGGAATACCTCGGTCTTTCCGCTGCCGGTAACCCCACGCAGCAGAATTTCCTCATGGACATTATGGATGATGTCACGATTTAAATAATCAATAATCGGTTTTTGTTCCTCGGTTGGAGTATAGGCAGAGGTGACTTTGATTTCGTCTTTTGCATAGACGGTTCTCTCAATTTGTTCCCGATAGACGGTGACAATTCCCTTTTCGCACAGAGAACGCAGAGAGCTGTAATTGGAGTCTGCAATCATCACCAGATCCGAGGTGGGAAGATCGCCGCTGTCGCATAGTGTTAATACCAGGTTGGCCTGTGCCGGCGCCCGATGCGCAAACAGCTCGTCTGCAACAGCATAGCCCTCCTCTATACTGCAATTGAGATGTGCCTTCCGAATGTATTTGAGAGAGATATTATCGCTGATTTTTTCCGCAATTTCCACAATGCCTAAATCTGAAAGAGCGTAGGCAACGGTTTTCAGACTGCGCTTTCCCAAGGCGGCCTCCAGCTCTGCAAGCTCGGCTACGCCATCGTAGTTTCTGAGCATTTCTAAAAGCTTTGTCTGGGCAGGTGTCAGCTGTTTTTCCGGCTCCTGCTTCAAAATTACCCATTGCCGTACCTTTGTTCCCATATACGGAGGCCGAACAAGGCGATAGCTTTGCTGAAAAGAACAGAGATACCGACGTTGCATCCAAAATGCCAGCTCTATCAGTTCCGGCGTACAGATCGGCGAAGAATCCAGACAGCGCAGGATGGATTTCAGCTTGGGAAAGCTGCTGGCTTCTGCAATGGCAACAATGACGCCTTCGGCAGAACTGTTGCGCACACCAAAAGGAACTAAAACCCGCATGCCGACTACGGCCTGCTGTTCCAGTTCCGGCGGAATCTTGTAATCAAAGGCTTGGTCTACCGCATGGGCGGCATCGGTTAGCATAATGGATGCAATCATAGTCTTAAAATCCTATCTG